>NZ_JBGCCF010000008.1:0-192632 GCF_041262385.1 Lysinibacillus sp. RC46
TTGATGTCCAAAATTTTGTTTCGTTCACTAACTCAAGGTTAGCTACTAAAAACTTTATTGATTACGTTTTGCTTGTTCAGTTTTCAAGGTTCATTTTTTTAATTACTGCGTCACCTCTTGGCGACTTATACATAATAACATCGATTATTCATGAAAGTCAACATTAAATCATAAGTTTTTTTAAGAACTTTATTTTTCCGTATCAATTATGCCTCGACATTGCGTCCGGAATCGGCTTTTTACTTGCACAAAGAACTCCTTTCCGATTCCGTGACATCCGCCGGAGGCATTAACTTCTGTAGCTGACGCTTTGCTTTCGCTACAAAAGACATTTGTAGCTGACGTTTCACTTTCGCTACGAAAACATTTGCTGAAAGAAGTTAAAAATATAGAAACGAGGTCGTTATGATGGTTCGTAAAACGTTGATTTCACTGTTTTTAATCTTAATACTGTTTATCTTTATAAAGCCGATAAATTCTACTATGATTTCTGTATTCAACATTGCAGATGCTCCAGCAGTTGTAACAAAAGGGCATTATGGTACATCACTTATTGTCGAAATTTCTTTCTCTGATGACAACCTGGTGGACTGGCTTAAAACTGTAAAAGAACCTTATCCGCTTCTATTGTTAGATGCTGCATGGATTGAACGTTCACCTGAGCACCTAAAAATCATTCAAGAGCGAAAACTACCTACAGGATTATTAGGGCCTGAGGATTCAGTGGATAAGCCAATTGATCTTGCCGTCGTTCAGAAAGATATTAAAATTTACGAAAAGCATTTTCAAGAAACACCACTTTGGTTTGCAACACAAAATCACCAGTATTCGCAGGATTTACAAAATAACTTATTTCAACAGCAGATGAATATACTTTCTCCCTCTCTAATCTGGAAAGGTGAAAAGACACCTAAATTACAAAAGGGAGATTTTGTTTTTATGTCTTTACACCAAAATAATAAAATCTCGTTTAAAGAGCTGAATACATTTCTACAACAAAATAAATTTATGTCGATTGAGGAAAATATATTCGGCTATAAAATTCAAACTAAAAAATCACCATAAAGTGAAACTTTAATCAGTGGGGATTTTCTTCATCCCCACTGATTATTAGTCTTCACCAATCGGACTTTTACGGGCAGTTGATCTCCCACCTATCTCTTTACTTTCGCTAAATTTTGCGACAGGAGTCTTGTACCTGACGTTTCACTTTCGGTAATTACTGCCCGTTAATGCGGGATAAAAAAGAAGTTGCCTCAACTAATAGAGGCAACTTTTTTTATGCGTTTTTAGCTTGTTCACGACGTGCTTTGCGGCGTGCTTCTAATTTTTGACGATCTACTTCGGATTTTGCATTATATTTTGGTAATACTAATAATTGATAAGCATTTACAGCGAGTAATGGGAATAGTAAAAGTGCAACATACTCGTTAATATTTTCATCGCGACCCATTAATGCAATTGTCCATTCCAGTGTTGTAACGACAATCATAAAAAATAAAGCCGAAATGAACACATGTTTTTTCCCTGTTAATTTTACTTTTTGAATAGCTGTTGCTATAGCACCTACTATTAATACAATTAACAAACCAACATAGAATAACCAGCTTTGTCCATCTTTTACACCTGGTATAAAGCGGAAGAATATAATATCAAAAATAGTAAAAGCAATTAATAATAGCTGTACCCAATTCCATAATGTAAGTGTTCTAAAAATATTTACTCCCACTTGATGGAGCGTTAAATAAGCAAAAAAGCCCGCTTGTGCAATAACACTCATTGTAAATCCTAAGAAAACCATCCATAAAAGTCCTGCTAAAAATTCACCCCAGTGACCGTTTGTTATGTATGGTTGAAAGAAGTCCCATCGAATAAATAAACTGCAAATTCCGTTGACTGCGCCACCAACGAGCATTGCAAAGAAGAAAAACTTTGCCCAATTTCGTATCGTCACAACTAAAAGTCCCCCAATTTCTCAATATAATCTGTACTTATTTTAACAATGCATTGTTAAAAAAGCTATTTCTCATCGTAACCAATACATAAAGTCATCATAAATGTGAACAATAATTGAAAGAGTCTATTTATAGAAAGGACTGATGATTGATGCGAAAATTCTTCTTACTACTAATCCTAATGCTTTTTCTTTCTGCCTGTTCACAAGATAAAGCCACTACCATGTCCTATGATGAAATAAAAAAAATAATGATTGACTCTTTACAAACCGAGGATGGTAAAAAGGCGTTGCGAAAGCTTTTAGAGGAACCAAGCTTCCGTGAATTATTGGTGTTGGAGCATGATGAAGTCAAGAAAGCTACCGAAGCTACCTTGCTTTCCAAAGAAGCAGAAGACTTTTGGAAGAAAACATTCGAAGATCCAAAATTCAAGGAAACTGTAGCTAAAAGTATGCAAAAACAACAACAGGATATTATGAAGGAATTAATAAAAGACCCCTCTTTCCAAAAAGATATGGAAGCTTTCTTTGGCCAGCCAGATATGCAAAAGCAGTTAGAGACTATTCTAAAATCCTCCAATATGAGAAAACAAACAGAGGAAATCGTCAAGGAAACGATTGAAAGTCCGCTTATGCAGACAAAATGGCAGGAGCTTATTAGGAAAAGTGGTGGCGAGGCAGGTAAAGCTAGCGGCGGCAAAAAAGAAGCTGGCGGTGGTGAAGGTAATGAGCAAAAGGGCTCTGAGTAACCATTCATATATGCAAAAACGGATTTCCTCCATTGTTCGAGGAAATCCGTTTTCATTTATTTATTTAATTTATTAATGATGTTCGTCGCGATATCTAAATATATTTGTCCTGTTGTATGTTTTTCAGCATAAACAGAAGGTGCAAAATCTTCCTCTGACCAGTCAGGCTGACCAAGAGGAATTTGACCAAGTAGCTCTGTACGTAGTTCTTCTGCTAACTTAGGACCTCCACCTTGACCGAATACGAATTCACGGTCACCTGATTTCGATTCATACCATGCCATGTTTTCAATAACACCTAAAATTTCATGATCTGTTTGTAAAGCCATTGCACCTGCACGAGCTGCAACGAACGCTGCAGTTGGATGCGGTGTTGTTACAACAATTTCTTTTGAAGAAGGAAGCATTTGGTGAATATCTAATGCAACGTCACCTGTACCTGGTGGTAAATCCAATAGTAGATAGTCTAGTTCACCCCATTCTACATCACGGAAGAACTGATCTAACACTTTACCTAACATCGGTCCACGCCATACAATCGGTGCGTTATTTTCAACAAAGAAGCCCATTGAAATCATTTTCACACCTAAACGATCAACAGGGAAAATTCGATTATCTACCACTTTAGGCATATCTGTAACACCCATCATATCAGGCACACTGAAGCCATAAATATCAGCATCAATTAAGCCAACCTTTTTACCTAGACGAGCTAATGCAACAGCTAAGTTAACTGATACTGTAGATTTCCCTACACCGCCTTTACCAGAGGCAATTGAAATAACTTGTACTGTGCTAAGTGGAGATAAAATATCTTGTGCCTCAGCCTCAGTTGCTACGCCACGGAAGCCCTGTAGTTTTTCTGCTGACAGCTCTTCGAAACGAATACCAACTGTATTTGCACCTGCTTCTTTCAAAGCTTCAACAATTTTCATTTGTAGCTGTAATTGTTCAGGTGTATTTGTTTTAGCAATCGCAATTTTTACACTAACGTGATTCTTCTCTTCTTTTATTGCTACATTTGTAATACCGCCTGTTTCTGCAAATGATTTATGTAAAAATGGATCTTGTAGTTGTCCTAATATTTCTCGTACTTGTTGTTCAGTTATCACGACGAACACTCCCCTTATATTATCTCAATGTTAGTATATCATAATGACTTGATTTACGTTGTGTAGTTGCTCTATTCAATTTTTGCTAATAAATACTCTTCTATACCTTCAACAATAGCATCTCCCATTTTTTCTTGGTATTTCTTATCAGTTAATAGTGCACGTTCCTCATCATTACTTATAAATCCTGTTTCTACTAGTGCAGCAGGTACTTCAGCTTTTTTCAGTAAATATATTTGTTGTATAGACATTGCTTCTCGGTCTGTATTTTTCAAATTAGTGCGAATGGAATCTTGAATGCTCTTTGCTAATAATTCACTTTCAGCATGTCCTTCTTTATGATAAAACACCTGTGCTCCACGCCATTTTGTTTCAGGAATGGCATTTGCATGAATTGTAATAAAAAGATCCGGTTTTTCATTTTCTACTATGTCTTTTCTTAAAAAGATGTCCTGCTTTTTTCGTTCTCTCAATGTTCCATACTTTTCTGATGACGCGTGCTCATCGATAACATCGCCATCTTTTGTTCGTGTCATTACGACTGTTGCGCCTTTTTTCTTTAATTGCTTCTCCACATGCTGCGCAATTGCAAGTGTAATATCCTTTTCAATTACTTCGCCCTTTGAAGCACCTCCATCCTGACCTCCGTGTCCCGCATCAATGACAATTTTTATGCCACCAAGTGGGTCCGGTAAGAAGAAGTTACGGTTCGAAGCATTCGTTTCATATGCCACGACCACTATACTCATTAGCATAATTACTCCTAGTGCAAGCCAGCGCTTCACCCATATCCACCACCCTTTTACAGATAGTGTACGAAGTTAGTGATTGAACTATGCCAGAAAGTAAAAAAAACTCTCAAGTATTAAGATTGAGAGTTTGAGCTTGTAATGGAAGATACTTTTTTAGTAATACTAAAACGGCATTAATCCATTAATAATACATGGATTAAAGCCGTTAATTTTTATTTTAGTGTAAATTCTGGTTTAAACTTACCTGCATAAGGTTCATGCTCAACAAATACTGTTGTATCCTTACCGTCTTTATCTTTACCAGTTCGGATATATGTGAATTTCTTATTATTTAGCTCAGTAATTTCGAGCACAGCCCCATATTTATTGTCACCAATTGAAACATGAGCTCTTAATTTATTTCCATCGATCACATTAAAGTATCCATAGTCTCCACGACTTTTACCTGTTTCAGGATTGAAAAATTCATATTTATTCGTATTAGCATCATATTTCGCAATGCTAATAAAATTTGTATTATATGATGTTACATCATTTTTGTTTGCATCTAATACAACTGTTCCTTGCCAAAGCGTACCAGCTAAAATTTTATCTCCATCTACGTCCTGAACAATAGGGCCCGTAGAATTATTTAATTTTTTATCTGGTGCAGTAAATGTTAAGTGTCTTTCCTTATAAGGGACATGATCAACGAATACCTCTACATCGCTACCATTTGCATCTTTCCCCATTCGTTTATAAGTAAACATTTTATTTGTTAGCTTAGTAATATCCACAATTTCTTGGTAATTTTTCGTTTCTGAGATCAATATTCTATGCTTTCCATCATTCGTAAAAAAGAAAATCCCTTTATCGTCGATGCTTCCAGCTGTATTTGGATCGAAGAATTCATAGCGTCCTGAATCAGCGTCATATTTCGCAAGGCCCATTAAATTTGAATTTTCTGCTGTTAAGTCTTTATTATTTTTATCGTAAACTTTTGTGGCTTGCCAATCTGAACTACTAAGAATTTTAGCCTTTGCTTGACCGTCTGTTATTTCTACCTGTCTTTGATTTGCATTATTTCCTGTTCTTACTTCTTCAGTTTTTTTCACGTCAGTTTTATTCCCACATGCACCAAGAAGCGCCATTGCCGTAATTGATAATATTAATAGCCTTTTCATATACTGACCTCCATTTTCAGAATAAACAACCTGAAAATAGTATCAGCCATTTCTATATAAAATACACATCGCAATTGCTATTTATACAACAACAGTGCAGTAGGATATTTTGAAACACTTGAACTTGAAGTATCAAAGCATTTGCCAAATAAAAAAAACCCTTCTCGAAAATTCGAGAAAGGGCTTGTAAACGTTGATATAACAACGATATTAACGTTTTGAGAACTGAGGTGCACGACGAGCGCCGCGTAGACCTGGTTTTTTACGTTCTTTCATGCGTGAATCACGAGTAAGTAATCCAGCAGATTTTAATGCAGCACGGAAATCTGGGTCTACTTGAAGTAGAGCACGAGCGATACCGTGACGTACAGCACCAGCTTGACCAGTGTATCCACCACCGTTAACGTTTACGTGGATATCGTAGCTTCCTGTAGTTTCAGTTGCTACTAATGGTTGTTTAATTACTTCACGTAATGCAGCGAATGGTACGTATTCTTCGATTTCACGTTTGTTGATAACAATTTTACCTGTACCTGGTACTAAACGTACGCGAGCTACAGAGCTTTTACGGCGACCAGTGCCGATGTATTGAACTTGTGCCAAAGTAATATCCTCCTCTTAATTTATATTATCCGCGAAGCTCGTAAGCTTCTGGTTTTTGTGCAGCATGTGGATGCTCTGTTCCAGTGTAAACGTTAAGTTTAGTGAACATTTTGCGACCTAAAGAGTTTTTAGGAAGCATTCCTTTAACTGCTAATTCGATCATTCTTGTTGGGTACTTATCTAGCATTTCACCAGCAGTACGAGTTTTTAAACCACCCGCAAATTGAGTATGGTGACGGTAAAGTTTACCCTCTAATTTGTTACCAGTTAAATGGATTTTGTCAGCGTTGATGATGATTACGTGATCACCTGTGTCAACGTTTGGTGTGAATGTTGGTTTATGTTTACCACGTAAGATAGCAGCTACTTCAGAAGCTAAACGTCCAAGAGTTTGGCCTTCTGCATCAACTACTAGCCATTTACGGTCTACTTCGTGACCTTTAGCCATGAATGTTGTACGCATGTATATATCCTCCTAATCGATTCGATTACCGTTATTTTTCATTAAACTACACTATAAGTTTTCGGGGCTTATTTGTGGTGGTAATGAAAATACCATCTGTTATCATATAATGAATGACTTTTAAAGTCAAGCAATTTCAATAAACACCTGGAGAAGTTGTTCAGATTCCTTGATTGTTTAAATTAGGGCATTTGAGAGCCTTCATTTTGTTAAATATACAAAAAATTCCCCATCAAGAATTCTATAACATTCGCCAACTGTTCTCCTTCATAACTTGTCATCAAAAGCTGGGGATGACATTTGTTAAAACCTATTCAATTTATATAAGTTGATTGGAGTGGAGGCTGGGCGACTCCTTGGGGATTAGCGTCACAGATGAGACCCTGGAGCGAGCAACGCGAGTGAAGCGGCTCATCGGACGCCCCCAGGAAGCTTTGCTCTGTGCGAAAGCGAAGCGTCAGCAACAAAGCGCCCAGTCGGAACGGAAATCAACCACACGTTATGGTGATAAACCTTTTTAATAAAAGACTTTCTCAAGATACAGACCTTGTGGAGGTGCAGTCTTGCCCGCCTTATCGCGATTCATAGATTTAACGACTAACTCCACGTTCTCAATGTCACGACGTCCTATACCAACTTCCCAAAGTGTGCCTGCAATGATACGTACCATATTATATAAGAAGCCATTTCCTTCGATCACCATATGAAGCTCTTCACCGTACCATTCAAATTGTAGTGTAGTCACTGTACGGACCTTATCTTTGACACTTGTATTGGCTGCACAAAAGCACGTAAAGTCATGTGTACCGATAATAGCCTTTGCTGCCTCCTGCATTGCCTCAACATTCGGTTTCACACCATTTGTCTCTACAGTGTATTGTCTGCGGAATGGACTCTGTACAGGCTCACATGACCATATATATCGGTACCGCTTTCCTGTTACACTGTAGCGCGCATGAAAATCAGCAGCTGCTTCTTCTATCGACATTACCCGAATATCTCTTGGCAGTTGAACATTTAACGCCTTCATGTATTTATCTACTGGAATCGCGAGTGGTGAATCAAAATGCAATGTTTGGCCTGTTGCATGCACCCTTGCATCTGTACGTCCACTAGCTGTTACCTTTATCTTTTCCCCTTTATGCATAATGGCTAAAACACGCTCAATCTCAGCCTGTACTGTGCGTTCTCCAGGCTGTACTTGATACCCAGAAAATTGCGTTCCATCATAACTTATAATTGCTTTTAATCGTCGCATAAAGCTTACTCCTTTTAACTTCTATAGAAGAATAGTAAAACGGCCATCGCTACTAATAACACAAGTGAAAATGTATCACTCATATCCCATTTTAGCTTTCGATATCTCGTACGCCCTTCGCCTCCACGGTAGCCTCTTACTTCCATAGCTGTTGCTAAATCTTCGGCTCGTTTAAAAGCACTTACAAAGAGAGGTACTAGTAATGGCACAACCGCTTTAATACGATCCTTTATTGGTCCAGAAGATAAATCCGAACCACGTGCCATTTGTGCTTTCATAATTTTATCTGTCTCATCCATTAATGTTGGAATAAAGCGCAATGAAATAGACATCATCAAAGCTAACTCATGTACTGGCACTTTCACCGCTTTTAATGGATTTAGCAGCACTTCAATGCCATCCGTAATGGAAATTGGTGATGTTGTAAGCGTTAAGATAGATGTCATAAACACTAGCACTAGGAAACGTATCGAAATAAAGACCCCTTGTCGAATACCTTCTTCGTAAATGGTAACAAACTTCCACTCAAATATTAGGGCACCTTCTTTCGTCATAAAAATATGAATTAAGAAGGTAAATACCATTAAAAAAATTACTGGCTTTAGACCATTAATTAAAAAATACAGACGAATATTTGATATTAGCACAATGAGTAAGGTAAAAGCTAATAGCAAGGCATATGTCACTGTGTTGTTTGCTAAAAAAACAATAATAATGAATGCAAACACAAATATAAGCTTTGATCGTGGATCGAGCTTATGAACTGGAGAATTTCCGGGAAGGAAACGACCAAATATCATTTTCTCCATCATGACTGTCCACGCTCCTCTCTTAGTAACCGGGCAATTTCAGTTGCTAGCTCCTCTTCGGTTAAGCAGATCTTTGAGAGGGATTTGTTTATCATTGTTTCGATTTTTTGTTGAAAGCGTACGATACGAGGTGGTTCTAAGCGGAAATTTTTTAATGTCTCTACATCTTTGAAAATTTCTTGTGGTGTGCCACTTAGTACATTTTTCCCTTCATGCATAATGACAATATTGTCTGCATAACGAGCTGCGTCCTCCATACTGTGCGTTACAAGAATCGTCGTTAGGCCGCGTTCCTTGTGAAGCTTATAAAACATATCCATAATCTCTTTCTGACCGCGTGGATCAAGCCCTGCAGTTGGTTCATCTAAAACAATAACTTCAGGTTCCATCGCTAAAACGCCAGCAATTGCTACCCTGCGCATTTGTCCCCCTGATAAATCAAAAGGTGATTTTTCAAGTACGTTCTCTGGTAAGCCAACTAAGCCTATAAGTTCTTTTGCTCGTGCTTCTGCCTCTTGCTCTGATACACCAAAGTTCATAGGGCCAAACATAATATCCTTTAATACGGTTTCTTCAAACAGCTGATGCTCCGGGAATTGAAACACAATACCAACCTTTTGACGTACAGCCTTTAAATCCTTCGCCTTTTTTCCAGCTACAACAATGCGTTCTCCAATATGTACTTCCCCAGAGGTTGGTCTTAGAAGTGCATTAAAATGCTGAAGAATTGTCGATTTACCAGAACCCGTATGTCCGATAATTGCCTGATACGTATGTGAAGGGATTTCAAAATCTACATCGAATAATGCACGTTTTTCAAAAGGTGTACCCTGTGAATAGGCATAGCTTACTTGTTGAAGTTTGATGTCCATAAATCATTCACCAACTCTTCTTCTGTCATATGTTGTCCCATTAATGGAACACCTTCCTTTTGCAATAACTTTGATAACTTCATGGCAAATGGTAAGTCTAGTCCAAACTCAACTAGCTTGTCCCCAAGTGCAAAAATTTCACCAGGTGTACCCTCAGCAAATTTCTTTCCATCATTCATAAAGAGAACACGATCCGCAAGCATAGCCTCCTCTAAATCATGCGTAATAGATATTACCGTTAACCCTGTTTCAGCACGTAAAGTTTGCACAGTGTGTAATACCTCAGCACGCCCCTGTGGATCTAACATAGAAGTAGCTTCATCTAAAATAAGGAGCTTTGGTTTCATTGCAAGTGCGCCTGCAATGGCAACACGCTGCTTTTGACCACCAGATAAGTGGTGTGGCTCATGGTCTAAAAAATCGCTCATTTTTACTTGCTCAAGTGCTGCATGTACACGGTCTACCATCTCTTCAAACGGTACTCCGTTATTTTCAAGAGCAAAAGCAACATCATCCTGCACTGTCGCTCCGACAAATTGATTGTCTGGATTTTGGAAAACCATGCCTATCTGTGAACGGCTTTCCCATAGGTTTTCTTCACTTAATGGTTCACATAATATACGTACATCGCCTTGCTGTGGGTATAACAAACCATTCATAAGCTTTGCAATGGTGGATTTACCAGAACCGTTATGGCCAACAATGGCAATCCATTCCCCTTCCTGAACCGCAAAACTTACATTTTCAACAGCATTGCGGCTTTCATTTTCTTCTGGTGTATATGAAAATGTCACATTATTTAATGATAAAATTTCTGGCATTTCTAGAACTCCTCTCTACATGCTCAGCTCTACTAACTAACTTACACTTTTTTATGTATGAATTCTACTACAATCATTATGTCGATAAAAGAAAAGTGCTAAAATCACTTTTCATTATTTTTTTAAAACAAATAGGCTAAATATAATTTATAGAATACATCAAATATTGGAGTGAAGCACCCAAAACATTCCAGTGACTGCCATTCTATAAATCAGCCTATAAAAAAAAGCACCACTAAATTGGCGCTATCATACTTCCCTAAAAAATAAAAAAGCGCGCACCTCATTCGATAGAAATGCGCTAGTCGTTACATTTTCAAGAAACACGGGTGCTCAAGCCCTTGTTCCATTTGAATGAGGTGCGGAGAGCTAAACGAGACGCCACACAACAGTGTCCGCTCATCATAACGCTCAGCTTAATTATTTGTCGTATAAATCGTTTATAAAAGAAAGAGGGTGGTGATTCCACCCTCTTCACCACTTGTCTTCTCTTATGATTAAACTAATTCAATCACTACAACAGGTGCACCGTCACCACGACGAGGACCTACTTTAAGAATACGAGTGTAACCACCTTGACGCTCTGCATAACGTGGTGCAACATCATCAAATAACTTTTGAAGTGCAAATGAAGTTGTTTCGTTACCTTCTGCATCAGTAGTTGTTACTAGTTCACGACGGATGAATGCAGCAGCTTGACGGCGTGCATGTAAATCACCGCGTTTACCTAAAGTAATCATTTTTTCAACAGCTTTACGTACTTCTTTAGCGCGAGCCTCAGTAGTTTCGATACGCTCGTTGATGATTAAATCAGTAGCTAAGTCACGTAACATCGCTTTACGTTGAGAACTTGTACGACCAAGTTTTCTGTAACCCATGGATGTTTCCCTCCTTTATAAAAAAATATCTGATCTTATAAGTTTTGTTTAAATCGCTTAGTCTTCTTTGCGTAACCCTAAACCAAGCTCTTCTAACTTCGCTTTTACCTCTTCAAGTGACTTACGTCCAAGGTTACGAACTTTCATCATATCGTCTTCTGACTTATTCGCAAGTTCTAGTACTGTGTTAATACCAGCGCGTTTTAAGCAGTTGTAAGAACGAACAGAAAGATCAAGTTCTTCGATAGTCATCTCTAAAACTTTTTCTTTTTGATCTTCTTCTTTCTCGACCATGATTTCAGCTGTTTGAGCCTCGTCTGTCATGCCAACGAAGATGTTTAGATGCTCGGTTAAAATTTTTGCTCCGAGCGAAATCGCCTCTTTCGGACCGATGCTACCATCTGTCCACACATCAAGAGAAAGTTTATCGTAGTCAGAAGACTGACCTACACGAGTATTTTCCACTTGGAAATTGACGCGTGATACTGGAGTGTAAATAGAGTCGATCGGGATCACGCCGATAGGAAGATCCTCACGTTTGTTTTGATCAGCAGGAGTGTAACCACGGCCGCGTTGTGCGTACATACGCATACGTAAATGACCGTTTTTAGCGATTGTTGCAATATATAGATCCGGGTTTAAAATTTCTACATCACTGTCATGTGTAATGTCAGCAGCTGTAACTGTACCATCGCCTTTTACATCAATCTCAATAACTTTTTCTTCGTCAGAGTAGATTTTAAGAGCTAGTTTTTTCACGTTCAAAATAATTGAAGCTACATCCTCTACAACGCCTTCTACAGTTGAGAATTCGTGAAGAACACCGTCAATTTGAATTGAAGTGACAGCAGCTCCTGGTAATGAAGACAGAAGGATACGACGTAAAGAATTACCCAAAGTGTTTCCATATCCGCGTTCAAGCGGTTCTACAACAAACTTTCCATATTTGGAATCTTCGCTGATCTCCACCGTTTCAATCTTTGGTTTTTCAATTTCGATCATTTTATTTACCCTCCTTCAAAACATCGAATGTATAGGTTCTTTCCATCATAGATTCGATCGTCAATGACGTATCGTTTATTATCTGCACAAGACAGTCTGTACAAAAAATGATGTTCTCATACAATATGAGACGCACCCATTACACGCGACGACGTTTTGGCGGACGGCAACCATTATGAGGAACTGGAGTAACGTCTTTAATAGCAGTTACATCTAAACCAGCAGCTTGAAGTGCACGAATTGCAGCTTCACGACCTGCACCAGGACCTTTAACAGTTACTTCCAACGTTTTCAGACCATGTTCAAGGGATGCTTTAGCAGCAGTTTCTGCAGCCATTTGAGCAGCGAATGGTGTAGATTTACGTGAACCACGGAAACCAAGAGCACCAGCACTTGACCAAGATACAGCGTTACCTTGCATATCTGTAATCGTTACGATTGTATTGTTGAATGTAGAACGAATGTGTGCAATACCAGATTCGATATTCTTTTTCACACGACGTTTACGAGTTTGTTGTTTACGAGCCATGTTAAGAAGGAACCTCCTTTACTGATTATTTTTTCTTGTTCGCTACTGTTTTACGAGGACCTTTACGCGTACGCGCATTGTTCTTCGTATTTTGACCACGAACAGGTAAACCACGACGGTGACGGATACCACGGAATGAACCGATTTCCATCAGACGTTTAATATTTAATGAAGTTTCGCGACGTAAGTCACCTTCAAGTTTGTATGAGTCTAATTGTTCACGGATTTTGTTTAACTCATCTTCAGTTAAGTCGCGTACGCGTGTATCTTCTGAAATACCTGCGTCAGCTAATACTTTCTGAGCTGTAGTTTTACCAATACCGTAAATGTAAGTTAATGAAATTACCACGCGTTTGTCGCGAGGAATGTCAACACCAGCAATACGTGCCATGTACGTTGTGCACCTCCTTTAGAATTAACCTTGTTTTTGTTTGTGTTTAGGATTTTCACAAATTACCATTACTTTACCGCGTCGGCGAATTACTTTACATTTTTCGCAGATCGGTTTTACAGATGGTCTCACTTTCATCTAACCTAACCTCCTTAGTAGTCCGGAGCGCAAAAGATTATTTAAAACGGTATGTGATACGACCGCGAGTTAAATCATAAGGAGATAACTCGATAGTAACCTTATCTCCAGGTAGAATACGGATAAAGTGCATACGAATCTTACCAGAAACGTGTGCTAGAATCACATGTCCATTTTCTAATTCTACCTTAAACATCGCGTTTGGCAAAGTCTCAACAACTGTCCCTTCGACTTCAATTACATCATCTTTCGCCATCTACTCTGTCTCCTCTCTATATGCAAATTAAAGTTCTCATCGTTACATCAAACGGATATCTGCTGCAACTATAGAAGCAACCTCGTTTCAACATATGTTTGGATTGTATGAGAGATGTTTGAAAGACGCTCGTCTGGTTTCGCTTCACACAATCCACGGAACATACAGAACCATTAAGGGAACTGAACCTCCCATGTTTACACGAATACCGGAATGTCTTTGATGAGATATTCATACCCGTTACACAGATGCTTCCACGAAACCCATTATACTCTTTCAAAAGTAATGTTGCACTTTTTAAAAGAAATATATACCGGGCACAATATGCTTTTGCAACTCTCAAAAAATTATGTTTCGTTGTTGCTCCCGCATGCCTCCCGCGGAAGCAGTATTCTGCGCCCGGAGCCGGGTATCAGCTGCGGCTGCCCTGTAATAGAGCATCAAGATCAGCAAACACTTTGTTAATATCTTGCTGTCCATCTATATTTGTTAACACACCTTTTACTTCATAGTAGTCAAGTAAAGGTTGTGCTTGTTTCATATTTACTTCCAGACGGTTTGCAACCGTTTCAGGATTATCATCCGCACGCGTATAAAGCTCGCCACCATCTTTATCACATTTTCCTTCCTCAGCTGGAGGATTGAAAACAAGATGATAAGATGTACCACAAGTTTTACAAATACGACGACCTGATAGACGAGCAACTAGCTCATCTTTTTCAACTTGGATGTTAATTGTATGTTCAATAGCTTTACCAAGATCAGCAAGAATGCTGTCTAAAGCTTCAGCTTGAGGAACAGTACGTGGGAATCCATCTAATAAGAAGCCCTTTTCACAATCATGTTTAGCAAGTCGTTCACGAACAATACCAATCGTTACTTCATCCGGCACTAGAGCACCTTGATCCATAAACGATTTAGCCTGCAAGCCTAGTTCTGTACCATCTTTAATAGCAGCACGGAACATATCGCCTGTAGAAATATGAGGAATCGCGTACTTCTCAACAATTTTATCTGCCTGTGTACCTTTACCAGCACCTGGCAGACCCATTAAAACGATATTCATACGGAAATAATCCTCCCACAAAAGGTTTGCTGATTTCAGGAAACGATAGAACGTTCCCTAAAAACCAACATTACTTCATAAAGCCTTTGTAGTGACGTTTAACAAGTTGAGATTCTAGCTGTTTCATCGTTTCCAGCGCTACGCCGACTACGATAATAATACTAGTACCACCGATCTGCACTGTGGCAGGTAGTTTCATAATGTTCATGAGTATAATCGGCATTACTGAAATAACAGTTAAGAAAATCGCACCGACAAATGTCAGACGATATAACACGCTTGTTAAATACGTTTGCGTACTTTCACCCGGACGAATACCCGGAATGTAAGCACCTTGCTTTTTCAAGTTATCTGCCACATTTTCTGGATTCACTTGTACGAATGCATAGAAATATGTGAACGCGACGATCAATACAATGTAAATAACCATCCCAACAGGATTAGCATTATTAAACGAGTGTTCAATGAATGATGCTACAGCACCTTCACCAAAGAATGGAGCTAACACACGTGGTGTCGTCAGAAACGCTGATGCAAAGATTACCGGAATAACCCCTGCAGCATTTACTTTTAACGGTAAATGCGTTTGTTGAGCACCTGTTTGTTGGTTGCGTCCAGTAACTCGTTTAGCATACTGAATTGGAATTTTACGCAGTGCTTGTTGCACGTAGATAACTCCAACAACAACTGCAAGCATAACTAAAACAAGCAATCCAAGAATAACTAGATTGATAAATAGTTTATCCCCAGCACCCTCGATTTGCTGTGCATAGATTTGGTTAACGGCATTCGGTAATGCCGCAGTAATACCTGCGAAAATTACAATAGAAATACCATTTCCAACGCCATGTGCAGTAATTTGTTCAGCAAGCCATACTAGGAATGCTGTACCCGCCGTTAATACAATAGAAATCGTAACATATGTTAAAACTCCTTCTTCTTTAATCAATGATCCGCCGTACATTCTGTTAAAACCAAATGACATTGCGAAGGATTGGATAAAAGCAAGAATAATTGTAAAGTAACGAGTAAATTGTGCAAGTTTTCGTCTTCCGACTTCACCTTGCTTTGCCCACTCAGCAAATTTCGGTACTACGTCCATTTGCAATAACTGAACAATAATTGAAGCAGTGATGTAAGGCATAATTCCCATCGCAAAGATAGAGAAGTTACTCAAAGCACCACCGCCAAAAGTATTTAGGAAACCAACGAGACTGAACTCATCAGTTGCCTTTAATACATTAGCGTCAACGTTTGGTACCGGTACAAACGTACCAATACGGAAAACGATTAACATTAAAAGAGTGAAAATGATTTTATTTCGTATATCTCGAACACGCATAAAGTTAGAGATCGTCTGAAACATTAAATCACCTCAGTAGTTCCGCCGGCATTCTCGATTGCTTCTTTAGCTGAAGCTGAGAATTTATGAGCTTTTACTGTAAGCTTTTTATCAAGAGTTCCGTTTCCAAGAACTTTAATTCCAGCTTTTTCATTGCTCACTAAACCTGTTTCAAGTAATAATGCAGTTGTTACCTCTGCACCATCTTCAAAACGATTTAATGTGTCAAGATTAACGATCGCGTACTCTTTACGGTTAATGTTAGTAAAGCCGCGTTTCGGTAAACGACGGAATAAAGGGTTTTGACCACCCTCGAATCCTGGGCGTACACCGCCGCCAGAACGAGAGTTTTGACCTTTATGACCTCTACCTGCAGTTTTACCGTTACCAGAACCGATACCGCGACCTACGCGGTTACGTACTTTACGGGATCCTTCTGCTGGTTTTAACTCATGAAGTTTCATATTGGATGGCACCTCCTTGTTCGTTAATTAAAAATTAGTTTTCTTTTACAGTAACTAAGTGAGCTACTACATCAATCATACCGCGAGTTGCTGCATTGTCAGCTTTCTCAACAGTTTGGTTTAATTTACGTAAACCTAGAGCTTCTACAGTTTTACGTTGTGCTGGTTTAGAACCAATCACAGATTTTGTAAGGGTGATTTCTAATTTGTTAGCCATTATCTTTCCCCCCTTATCCTAATATTTCTTCCACTGATTTACCACGTAATTTAGCTACGTCCTCTACGCGTTTTAATTCAGTTAAACCTTGAATAGTTGCACGCACCATATTGATTGGTGTGTTAGTTCCAAGTGATTTTGAAAGAATATCAGTAATACCAGCAAGTTCTAGTACGGCACGTACTGGACCACCAGCGATAACTCCTGTACCAGGAGCAGCAGGTTTAATTAGGATTTCTCCTGCACCAAAGCGACCTTGCACTAAGTGTGGAGTTGTTCCACCTACGCGTGGCACTTCGATTAAGTTTTTCTTCGCATCTTCAACAGCTTTACGGATAGCATCTGGCACCTCTTGAGCTTTACCAGTACCGAAACCAACGTGACCGTTTTTATCGCCAACTACAACTAATGCTGTGAAGCGGAAGCGACGTCCACCTTTAACAACTTTAGCAACACGGTTAATAGTAACTACGCGTTCTTCAAGTTCTCCAAGTTTGTTTGCGTCAATTCGACTCATGAAATGTGTCCCTCCTTTTTATTAAAATTGTAAACCGTTCTCACGTGCAGCTTCAGCTAAAGCTTTTACACGTCCATGATATAAGTAACCACCACGGTCAAATACTACAGCAGTAATATTTTTTTCCGTAGCGCGTTTTGCGATTGTTTCACCGACTTTAGTTGCAGCATCAACATTGCTACCAGCACTTTCAAAACCATTTTCTTGAGAAGATGCGCTAACGATTGTTACGCCTGCTACGTCATCGATAAGTTGAGCGTAGATGTTCTTGTTAGAACGGAATACGTTTAAGCGTGGACGCTCAGCAGTACCCGAAATTTTAGAACGTACGCGTGCATGACGTTTTTTACGAACCTGATTTTTATCTTGTTTCGTAATCACAAGGGTCACTCCTTTCTAATGCTTAAGCAGCATTATTTACCTGTTTTACCTTCTTTACGACGAACGTATTCGCCTTCATAACGGATCCCTTTACCTTTGTAAGGCTCTGGTGGACGCACGTCACGGATGTTAGATGCAAGAGCACCAACACGTTCTTTGCTGATACCTTTAACGATGATTTTAGTGTTTGAAGGAACTTCAACTTCTAGACCATCTTCAGGTGTGAACTCAACTGGATGTGAATAACCTACGTTAAGAACAAGTTTTTTACCTTGTAATTGCGCACGGTAACCAACACCGATAAGTTCTAATGATTTTTCGAAACCTGCAGAAACACCAGTAATCATGTTCGCTAATAGCGCACGAGTTGTACCGTGGTTTGTGCGGTGTTCTTTTGAGTCAGAAGGACGTGATACAGAGATTACGTTACCTTCTTGCTCAATTTTCATATCTTGGTGGAAAGAACGAACAAGTTCGCCTTTAGGACCTTTAACGGTAACTGAGTTGTCAGCTGCAACAGTAACAGTTACGTTAGCTGGTACCTCGATAATTTTTTTACCTACACGAGACATTTAGTTGCACCTCCATTCATTTATTGCTAATTACCAAACGTATGCTAGAACTTCGCCGCCAACTTGTTTAGCGCGAGCTTCTTTATCTGTTAATAAACCTTGTGAAGTTGACACTAAAGCGATACCAAGACCGTTCAGTACTTTAGGAACTTCATTTGTTTTTGCATATACTCGTAGACCAGGTTTAGAAATACGTTTTAAACCAGTGATAACGCGCTCGTTATCTTTACCGTATTTTAAGAAGATACGGATGATACCTTGTTTGTTGTCTTCCACGTATTCTACGTCACGTACGAAACCTTCACGCTTTAAAATTTCAGCGATTTCTTTTTTCACGTTGGAAGCTGGTACTTCTAACTTCTCGTGACGAACCATGTTCGCATTACGAATGCGAGTAAGCATATCTGCAATCGGATCAGTCATTGTCATTACATTTACCTCCTTCCCAAATTAGGGGATTACCAGCTGGCTTTTTTCACGCCAGGAATTTGTCCCTTATATGCAAGTTCTCGGAAACAAATACGGCAAAGTTTGAATTTGCGATATACAGAGTGTGGACGACCACAGCGTTCACAACGTGTATATTCTTGCACTTTAAACTTTTGCTTACGTTGTTGTTTAACGATCATAGATTTTTTAGCCACGTTTTCGCCCTCCTTGTTTAAATTACTTTTGGAACGGCATACCGAATTGTGTCAATAACTCGCGAGCTTCTTCATCAGAATTCGCTGTCGTTACGATCACGATGTCCATACCGCGTACTTTTGAAACTTTATCGTAATCGATTTCTGGGAAAATTAATTGCTCTTTAACACCTAAAGTGTAGTTACCGCGACCATCGAATGCTTTTTTAGAAACACCACGGAAGTCACGTACACGAGGTAGTGAAATTGAGATTAATTTGTCCAAGAATTCATACATACGCTCACCGCGTAATGTAACTTTTGCACCGATAGGCATACCTTCACGTAGACGGAAACCTGCAATCGATTTTTTTGCTTTAGTTACAACTGGTTTTTGACCAGTGATAATTGTTAATTCTTCTACAGCTGCGTCTAATGCTTTTGAGTTTTGAACTGCGTCACCAACACCCATGTTGATAACGATTTTCTCAACTTTCGGCAATTGCATAACTGATTTATATCCAAACTTGCTCATAAGAGCAGGAGAAACTTCATTTAAATATTTTTCTTTTAGGCGGCTCATTTGTGTACCTCCCTTCTTTTATAGAAATTAGTCGATTACTGCACCTGATTTTTTTGCAACACGAACTTTTTTACCGTTTTCGATTTTATAACCTACACGAGTCGGCTCGCCAGATTTAGGATCGATTAGCATTACGTTCGAAATGTGAATTGCAGCCTCTTGGCTTACAATACCACCTTGTGGATTCAATTGGTTAGGTTTTACGTGTTTTTTCACGATGTTCACACCTTCAACAAGAACGCGATCTTGTTTAGGGTAAGCAGCAAGAATAACGCCTTCTTTGCCTTTATCCTTACCAGTGATAACCTTAACCTTGTCACCTTTTTTTACATGCATGCTGTCGCACCTCCTTGATTGGCACTGTCATGAAATTAAAGAACTTCTGGAGCTAGAGAAACGATTTTCATGAAGTTGCTGTCACGTAATTCACGTGCAACAGGTCCGAAAATACGAGTTCCGCGTGGTGATTTATCATCACGAATAATTACACAAGCATTTTCATCAAATTTGATGTACGTACCATCTTTACGACGTACGCCTGATTTAGTACGAACGATAACAGCTTTAACAACGTCACCCTTCTTAACAACGCCACCTGGTGTTGCTTTCTTAACTGTACAAACAACGATATCACCGATGTTAGCAGTTTTACGGCCAGAGCCACCAAGGACTTTAATTGTAAGAACTTCACGTGCACCTGAGTTGTCAGCAACTTTCATACGACTTTCTTGTTGGATCACTTAGGTTACCTCCCTTCGGAAATTGGTTGTTCCGAAATAGTTATTAAATAATAACCGCTTTTTCTACAACTTCAACTAGACGGAAACGTTTAGTAGCTGATAGCGGGCGAGTTTCCATGATACGTACGATATCACCGATTTTCGCTGTGTTTAACTCATCATGAGCCTTAAACTTTTTTGAGTATTTTACACGTTTACCATAAAGCTTGTGCTTTTTGTGAGTTTCAACTAAAACAGAAATAGTTTTGTCCATTTTATCTGAAACAACGCGGCCCGTGTAAACTTTGCGTTGATTACGCTCAGTCATACTTGAAAACCTCCTTTATCAGTTATTTGCACTGATTTCTCTTTCACGAATAACAGTTTTCATACGCGCGATTGCTTTACGCACTTCACGAATACGAGCTGTGTTTTCTAATTGACCAGTCGCCAATTGGAAGCGAAGGTTGAAAAGCTCTTCTTTCAGTGATTTCACTTTCAATTCTAATTCAGAAGTGGCAAGGTCACGGATTTCATTAGCTTTCATTAGATTCACCACCAGTTTCTTGACGTTTTACGATCTTACATTTAACAGGAAGCTTATGTGATGCTAAACGAAGTGCTTCACGTGCGATCTCTTCAGATACACCAGCGATTTCGAACATTACTTTTCCTGGTTTTACTACTGCAACCCAACCTTCAGGAGAACCTTTACCAGAACCCATGCGGACTTCTAGAGGTTTTTTAGTGTAAGGTTTGTGCGGGAAGATTTTAATCCAAACTTTACCGCCACGTTTCATGTAACGAGTCATCGCGATACGTGCAGATTCGATTTGACGGTTAGTAATCCAGCTAGCTGTTTGAGCTTGTAAGCCCCATTCGCCGAAAGATACTTCTTTACCGCCTTTCGCTTCGCCACGCATGTTTCCGCGGTGTTCACGACGGTATTTTACGCGTTTAGGCAATAACATATTATTTGCCTCCTTCCACAGATTTCTTCGTAGGAAGAACTTCACCACGGTAGATCCATACTTTAACGCCTAATTTAC
This sequence comes from Lysinibacillus sp. RC46, assembly GCF_041262385.1. Taxonomy (NCBI): domain Bacteria; kingdom Bacillati; phylum Bacillota; class Bacilli; order Caryophanales; family Bacillaceae; genus Lysinibacillus; species Lysinibacillus sp. RC46. The sequence goes on from NZ_JBGCCF010000008.1 coordinate 21,284, forward strand.
CGTAAGTAGTGTCAGCTTCTGCGTGTGCATAGTCGATGTCAGCACGTAGAGTATGAAGTGGAACAGTTCCTTCACTATAGTGTTCAGCACGCGCGATATCAGCGCCACCTAAACGACCAGATACTTGTGTTTTAATTCCTTTTGCACCAGCACGAATTGTGCGTTGGATCGCTTGCTTTTGCGCACGACGGAATGATACACGGTTTTCTAATTGACGAGCGATGTTTTCAGCTACTAGACGAGCGTCAAGATCAGCACGTTTGATTTCGATAATGTTGATGTGTACACGTTTACCAGTTAAATCGCTAAGGTATTTACGAAGATTTTCAACTTCAGAACCACCTTTACCGATTACCATACCTGGTTTCGCAGTGTGAATTGTAATGTTTACACGGTTTGCAGCGCGTTCGATTTCTACTTTAGAAACAGAAGCGTCTTTAAGAGCCGTTTCAATATATTTACGCACTTTGATGTCTTCGTGAAGTAGAGTTGCATAGTCTTTTTCAGCGTACCATTTTGACTCCCAGTCACGAATAATACCAACGCGTAGTCCTATTGGATGTACTTTTTGACCCACGGATTAACCCTCCTTCTTCTCAGATACCACTAGCGTGATGTGGCTTGTGCGTTTGTTAATTGCGCTTGCACGTCCTTGTGCACGTGGACGGAAACGTTTTAATGTTGGACCTTCATCAACGAAAACTTCAGAAACTACTAAAGAGTTGATGTCAAGATCGTAGTTGTGTTCAGCGTTAGCAACTGCAGATTTTAATACTTTTTCAACGACTGGAGACGCCGCTTTTGGAGTATGACGTAAAATTGCAACTGCCTCACCAACTTGCTTGCCTCGGATTAAGTCTACAACTAGACGGACTTTACGAGGAGCAATGCGAACAGTACGAGCGATAGCTTTAGCTTGTGTCATTAGGATTTACCTCCTCTCAAAATTAGCGTCTTGTTTTCTTGTCGTCTGCACCGTGACCTTTGTAAGCGCGTGTCGGTGCGAACTCACCAAGTTTATGGCCTACCATATCTTCTGTTACGTATACAGGAACGTGTTTACGTCCATCATAAACAGCAATAGTTAAACCGATGAATGTCGGGAAAATTGTAGAACGGCGAGACCAAGTTTTAATAACTTGTTTTTTCTCAGAAGCCTCTTGCGCTTCCACTTTTTTCATTAAGTGGTCATCGACAAAAGGTCCTTTTTTCAAGCTGCGACCCATGTAGGAACCTCCCTCCGTGATTCCACCACGGCTCTCACATAGAACCGTAGTTTAACCACTTTATTTTTTACGACTACGGATGATGAATTTATCCGATTTGTTTTTCTTCTTGCGAGTTTTGTAACCAAGTGCTGGTTTACCCCAAGGAGTCATCGGTGATTTACGTCCGATTGGAGAACGTCCTTCACCACCGCCGTGTGGGTGATCGTTAGGGTTCATTACAGAACCACGAACTTCTGGGCGTTTACCTAACCAACGGCTACGACCTGCTTTACCGATGTGTACTAGTTCGTGTTGTTCGTTACCAACTTGACCGATTGTAGCGCGGCAAGTAGCTAACACTAAACGTACTTCACCAGATTGTAGACGAACGATTACGTATTTGTCTTCACGACCAAGTACTTGAGCAGAAGTACCTGCAGAACGTACTAATTGTCCACCTTTACCAGGTTTTAACTCGATGTTATGGATTGTAGTACCCATTGGAATGTTTGCTAATGGTAATGCGTTACCTACTTTAATATCAGCATCTGGACCAGATACGATTGTTTGACCAACCTCTAGACCTTTTGGTGCTAAGATGTAAGCTTTTGCTCCATCAGCGTAGTTGATTAATGCGATATTCGCAGAACGGTTTGGATCATATTCAATAGTAGCAACTTTAGCCGGAATGCCATCTTTTACACGTTTGAAATCGATAACACGGTATTGCTTCTTATGTCCACCGCCATGATGACGAACAGTGATTTTACCTTGGTTGTTACGACCAGCTTTGCGTTTAGTTGGTTCAAGCAATGATTTCTCAGGCTTGTTAGTTGTAATTTCCGCAAAGTCTAAAGACGTCATATTACGACGACCATTAGAGGTAGGTTTATACTTTTTAATCGCCATTGTGTTTCCCTCCTTCTTGATTGTTCAAATCATAAATCCATAAAGGATTACATTTCGAATAATTCGATTTCTTTGCTATCAGCAGTTAATTTAACAATCGCTTTACGACGTTTGTTAGTGTAACCACCGTAACGGCCTACGCGTTTGAATTTACCTTTGTAGTTAAGAACGTTTACTTTCTCAACTGTTACACCAAAGATTTCTTCTACAGCGTCTTTTACTTGAGTTTTGTTAGCGCGAGTGTCTACTTCGAAAGTATACTTTTTCTCTGCCATAAGTTCTGAAGAACGCTCAGTAATGACCGGACGTTTTAAAATATCACGTGCTTCCATTATCCAAGCACCTCCTCAACTTTTTCTACTGCAGATTTTGTGAATACAACTTTTTCATGACCTAATAGATCAAGAACGTTGATTCCATTTGCAGTTAAAACTGTTACACCAGGGATGTTACGAGCAGATAATGCTACGTTTTCATCTAGGTCAGCAGTTACGAATAAAGATTTTTTCTCTAAAGAAAGATCTTTAAGAATTTTTGTGAATTCTTTTGTTTTTGGTGCTGCTAATGTAAGAGCATCAAGAACTAAGAAGTTTTGTTCTACTACTTTAGCTGATAAAGCTGATTTAAGAGCTAAGCGGCGAACTTTTTTCGGTAATTTATAAGAGTAGCTACGTGGAGTTGGACCGAATACGATACCACCACCGCGCCATTGTGGAGAACGGATAGAACCTTGACGAGCACGACCAGTTCCTTTTTGACGCCATGGTTTACGACCACCACCAGCAACTTCAGAACGGTTTTTAACCTTGTGATTACCTTGACGAAGAGAAGCACGTTGAGCTACTACAGCGTCGAATAATACTGCTTCATTTGGCTCGATTCCAAAAATCGCATCGTTTAATTCGATTTCACCAACTGAAGCACCTGTTTGACTAAGTACAGATACTTTTGTCATTCCTGTTTCCTCCTTTCCTTAGGTGATTACTTAGCTTTAATTGCAGTTTTAACTGTAACTAGAGCTTTTTTAGAACCAGGAACATTACCTTTAACAAGTAGTAAGTTACGTTCCGCATCAACTTTCACGATTTCTAAGTTTTGGATTGTAACTACAGTGCCACCCATTTGACCAGGTAATTTCTTTTGTTTGAATACGCGGTTCGGAGCAACTGGACCCATTGAACCAGGACGACGGTGGTAACGAGAACCGTGGGCCATAGGACCACGAGATTGACCATGGCGTTTAATTACACCTTGGAAACCTTTACCTTTAGTAACACCTGTTACATCAATTACATCGCCTTCTGCGAAAATTTCTACTTTGACTTCTTGACCAACTTCGTATTCTCCAACGTTTACGTTGCGGAATTCACGGATGAAGCGCTTAGGAGCAGTGTTCGCTTTTGCTACGTGACCTTGTTCTGGTTTGTTAGAAAGCTTAACACGCTTGTCTTCAAAACCAACTTGGATAGCTTCGTAGCCGTCTGTTTCAACAGTTTTCTTTTGAAGTACTACGTTTGGAGCAGCCTCGATAACTGTTACCGGGATTAAATCGCCGTTTTCAGCGAAAACTTGTGTCATACCAATTTTTCTACCTAAGATTCCTTTAGTCATTTGTCACACCTCCTGTAAGTTTTAAAAAAGTTATATTTTTTACCATTAAAGTTTGATTTCGATATCAACGCCAGATGGTAAATCAAGTTTCATTAACGCATCAACAGTTTGTGGTGTTGGGTTAACGATATCGATCAGACGTTTATGCGTACGCATTTCGAATTGTTCACGAGAATCTTTATACTTGTGAACAGCACGAAGAATTGTGTACACAGACTTCTCAGTTGGAAGTGGAATCGGACCTGATACACTTGCACCTGAACGTTTTGCAGTTTCCACAATTTTCTCAGCAGATTGATCTAAAATACGGTGATCATACGCTTTTAAACGAATACGAATCTTTTGTTTTGCCATTATTTTCCCTCCTTCTCGCCTATTTTCTAGACATTCTCCACGAAAATTTTCCCACACACCGCCATGGCAAAGCGGCCGGGTGTGTCGGCAACCTCTCGTTTCATCGCAGTCAAAGACCAACATTCAACATTATACACAATAAAAAAAGAATAAGCAAGGCTTTTCGCTAAATTCTTTTAAATGTTGCAGATATTCTTACTACTAATATTTCTCGCTTATCTAAGCCGTTTACTAGTATATAAAATTCCCATGAACATTGCAACACATAAGGTTGTTATATCAACGTTTTCGAATATTTCTAACAATAATCAGCTGCAAGAACGTGTTCGCTAAAGCACTGGTGAACTCAATTTGTAGATGATGCACTTTATCCTAGACGAAAACGATGCACTTAATTATGCCACCATTAAGAATCTATAATTTCATAATGACAATAAAAAAAGCAGCCTCTAATAGTTAGAAACTGCTCTTTCTATTACTTATAAGAAAAACACACATGCAATCCAGCCAAATATAATAAGTGGGATGTTAATAAAAATAAATGTTGGCACACATGTATCCCAAATGTGATTATGCTGTCCATCTACATTTAAACCCGCAGTTGGTCCAAGAGTAGAATCTGAAGCAGGAGAGCCTGCATCACCTAAAGCACCTGCTGTACCTATTAGACAAATAATCGCCAAAGGACTCATTCCTAACCCTTGTGCAAGAGGAACAAATAAGGTCGCGATGATAGGTACCGTCGCAAAGGAAGATCCGATTCCCATCGTCACAATTAAACCAATGACCAACATAATCAATATAGCTAGACTCTTATTTCCTTGAAGAATTGTTAAAGAGTTTAAAATTAAGCTATCTACATGACCCGTAGCGTTAATAACAGATGCAAAACCATTTGCAGCGATCATAACAAAACCAATAAAGGCCATCATCTTCATTCCCTCTGAAAGAATCTCATCTGCCTCTTTCCATTTAAGGGCACCAGTAAAATACATCATCATAATTCCTGCAAAAGCACCTACAATCATCGAACCTGTATAAATTTGTGCACCTAGAGAGACAATTAAAGCCACAGTCGTAGAAAAAATAACGAACTTACTGACATGAACATTTAAAGATTCTGTCTCAATATCATTGTTTTGATATTGTCGAGGTTTTCGATATACGAAAAAGGCTACACATAATCCAATTAACATCCCCAGAACGGGTATAGCCATCGCTACTGGTACATCACGTGAAGATGCTTCCATACCTGCCTTGGTTACTTGAGTAGAAACGATATCTTGGAAAATTGCTCCGAAGCCAGCAGGTACGAAACTATACGTCCCTATTAAACCAACAGCAATTAATGTAGCGATAATTCGTCGGTCTACCTCTAGCATATTTAATACCTTTAAAATCGGAGGGATCAATAGTGGGATAAAGGCTATATGAATTGGAATTGCGTTTTGTGAGAAAATAGACATCATAAAGATCAGTAGGAAAATTAAAACCTTCATTAAACCTTTTCGATTACTTGTACCGTTTTTATTTAATATCTTTAAAATCCCTGCAATCATTAATTCAGGAATTCCTGTTTTTGAAATGGCGATAGCAAAACCACCAAGCAACCCATAGCTTAAAGCAATAGTTGCCCCTGCTCCTAATCCTTCTGTAAATGATTTTACAGTTGCTTCAATGCCCATGCCACTTGTTAGACCTCCCGCAAAGGCCCCCAACACAAGAGAAAGAACAACATTGATACGGAGCAAGCTTAATATTAACATGACAGCTACTGCCACAATTACTGCGTTCATTTCAACACTTCACTTTCGTACACTAGATTACTAATACGTTAAACTTTAACCGTCTAATAATTGAAAGTCAAGATATTTTTATGCCCCTATAATAATCTTCCTAATTTAAACGACAAAAAAACAGTATGATCTTAAATAATCATACTGCTTTTAGGTTTCTTCCTATTATAATGATTCACGAATGACTTTTTTATAATAGCCAACGGAAAGTATAGCGAAGATAGCGTATAACGCTATATAGCAGCTCATAGCAATCCACAATGGCGCAGTTAACTCTGAGCCGAATAAAAACCAGCCCGACTTTACAGCAAAGTAACTATGGAGCAGCCCTATTATTAATGGAACACCAAAATTAAAAGCTTGTTTCATATATATGCCTTTCATAATATCTTTTTCAGCAAAGCCAATCTTTCTTAATATCGTATAAGAACCTCGCTCCTCTTCAGCCTCAGACATTTGTTTAAAGTATAAAATACTACCTGTTGTCATTAAAAACGCTAAGCCTAAAAATGCTACTGTAAATATCGTTATTCCTAACGTTTCGATATTCACCTTACGCTCTTCTTCATAGGATTGTATAAAGTTTTCGCCATTTGATTGCATATATAATTTCTCTGCTAGAGCTAAATCACTTTTATTCTTTAGATTTATAGTAGTTTGATTTTGCCACATATCAGGTACATCATGAGCAGCTAACTTTTCAAACAGTGCATCTGGAACTACAAAAATTGGCCCCCCCGGCCCAGAAGTCACAGTACCACTTATAATACTTTCATCTCGAACCTCTTTAACATGAAGCGTTTCTTCCTTAGTCCCCTCTGGACCTCTTGGTGTGACAACTACATCACGATCCTTTTCAAGCGGAAACATCTCTGCCATATAACCACCATAGTTTGTTAATATAACATCATTATCCGAAACGGAAGCTTCAGGAACTAATTGTTGATAATCAGAAAGTGGAATTGTATAAATGATTCCATCTAAACCAAAAAGGGGATTATCCTCATTTTGCTGACTATCAGATAATAATTGTGTAAACGAAGCTGAAACGCTCTGTAATCGGTAATCTCTTTTATCAAAAGCAATATTATTTTCTTCTAGCTTCTTTAAAAATTCCTGGCCCTTATCTTCAAGTAATACATAATCACCAGGCACTTGGCTATATGCCGACGATTCTGATGAATAATACGAAATATATGCTAAAGTTGTAAGCCCAAGTGAAAAACCCGTTAAAACCGTAATAAGCGTTAAGGATTTCGCATTGCCTTTCATACGATGCATAATCGGTGTTAATGCTAATACATCACGGACAGTTAAATGTCCATTTTTCTTAAGACGAATTGAATTTATAATAAATGCTACAGAGAAACGGAAAACAAGGAATGTTCCACCAATGGTAGTTGTTAAAATAATAATCATATTAAGCGTTAAATTACCCTGAGAGTTAATATCGAAAAGCTTCGTTGATGCATAGTAGCCATATGCAATAAATACAAGTCCTAAAAAACCAATAACCATTTGTAATGGGTTGAAACGCTTTACGCGCTCATCGGCTTGCTTGGAAGCACTGAATAATGATAGTAATGATACGCGATAAATCATCCAAGCCATTTGCACAAGTACAATTACTAGCAGAATGGCAAATACTACGATAGACTGCTGTAATGCCTCTGTACTAAATGTCATCGTCACAAGCGCCTCTTTTTCGAGTACCCGCAGTAATATCATTGCAAATAAGCGCGAACTAAAGAACCCTGCAAGCATCCCTAAAACGATTGCTCCTACAAATAAGAGGATACTTTCTACCGCTAATAAGCGTACGATGAGCCCCTTTGTCATCCCTATTAGCTGATACAAGCCTATTTCCTTACTGCGACGCTTCATAAATAGATGGTTGGCATATAGGACGAAAAACAAGACAATAAAGTACAGCATATAGGTTGCCGCAGCAAATCCCGCTTTGGCGGTACCGCTCTTGTCTACTGTAGCCAACACTTCAGCATTATTTTGCAATGTCACAAAAGAAAAATATAAAGTAACACTAAAAATAAGTGCGAAAAAATATAAATAATAATGCTTCATATTTTTCTTCATACTGCGTAGTACGAGTTTACTAAGACTCATAGCCGTCACCGCCTAGCACACTTTGCGTATGCATGATCTCTTGAAAAAATGCTTGTCTCGTTTTATCTCCTTTATATAGCTCACTATAAATAAGCCCGTCCTTCAAAAATAAAACACGTGTACAAAAACTCGCTGCTACTGCATCATGCGTAACCATCATAATCGTTGCTTTTTTTGACTCATTAATACTTTGTAGATTTTTTAAAAGTGCAGTAGCTGATTTTGAATCAAGTGCGCCTGTAGGTTCATCAGCAAATACAAGCGAAGGATTTGTAATTAGTGCCCGAGCCGCTGATGTACGTTGCTTTTGACCACCTGATATTTCGTTTGGATATTTATTTAAAATCTCAGCAATACCTAATAAATGTGTAAGCTCCTTTACACGGCTCTCTGCAACAGCCTTTGGTAGCCTCCCAATAGCTAATGGTAGTAAAATATTTTCTTTCACCGTTAGTGTATCTAATAAATTATAATCTTGGAAAATGAATCCCAATTGTTCACGACGGAAATTAGCTAACGCCTTCTCCTTCATACCACGTAAGTTTTGACCATTTATTTCAATAACACCTTCAGTTGCAAAGTCAATTGAACACAGAACATTTAAGAGTGTTGTCTTCCCAGAGCCTGAAGGTCCCATAATGCCAACAAATTCACCTTGATTCACTTCTACATCAATACCCTTTAACACCTCTTGGGCTGTTGATTTTTTACCATATACTTTTTTTACTTTACGACCAATTAAAACCGCCACTTGTAAACGCCCCTTTCTATAGTTCAAGTGTACCCTGTCTATGTCGTTAATTCGTGCGTTTTACATGACAATATAAAAAGGTAGGTGACAATTTCGTCATCTACCTGTTAGTTTGACATATTCATTTTGCAATGGAAAACGCAATGTAAATATCGAGCCTTCACCAACACTGGATTGAACAGTAATACGAACACCGATTTTCTGCGCCACATTATAGGCTAAATATAAGCCCATACCTGTCGATTGTGCTGATTCTCTTCCGGCTGTCCCAGTATACGATTTATAAAAAATTCGAGGTAGATCCTCCTTACGAATGCCAACACCTGCATCTTTTATATGTAGTAGTGTTGCTCCAGTTACATCTACTTCCGTAAAAATCGATACCTCTGAGTTTGTAGGACTATATTTAATGGCATTAGACAGAATTTGTCGGATTATAAAGGCTAACCATTTACCATCCGTCATCACTGCCTCTGTTAACTCTGCAACATCGAAACCAATACCTTTTTCAATACACCATGCCTGCATAGCTCTTATTTCCTTATAGACCACAGTTCTTAACTCGACCTCTGACATATAATTATCTTTTTCAATAGAAGCTAAACGTGTTTGGTGCAGCTGCTGATCAACTAATAAATGTAGTCTTAACCACTCAGTCTCCAATTTACGACGTAGTGTCAAATCTTCTACGTGATCCAGCATTAAATTAATTGAAGTCAAAGGTGCCTTTACTTCATGAACCCACGCTAGGAGTTCATCCGAATATTCCTGCAGCTGTACCTTCGCTTGATTTAACTCTGTGTTCTTGTCGTAAAAAACATCTTCAATTTTCGTCAGGTATGCTGTTTGAAAAGGTGATAACGACATACTATTGCTATGCACATCATCGAGTTGACTTTCCACATTTCCCAGGAAATCCTTTAGCTGCCTTACTTCTAGTATATATCGCCAAATAAGAAAGACCATAAAACTAATAAGCACACTAACATTCATATACCAAATAGATATTCCCTCTAATCCAGCGTCTAAAGAAAATAAAACATTGATCATAACGATGATAAAAGCGAAAAAGCCTATCCAAGCGAGCCGTTCTCTTAAAAATAGAATTAGCATTGTCACTCACGTCCCTTGTGTTACAGCCATATAACCAAGTCCCTTTTTAGTTAAAATCGCTTCTTGTAAACCTATATCCTCTAGCTTAGTGCGTAATCGATTAACATTTACCGACAATGTATTATCATTGACAAAGCGCTCATCATCCCATAACTTTCTCATTAAATCATCTCTAGAAACTATTTGATCGGCCTTCTCCACTAAAATGCGTAAAATAAAGAGTTCATTTTTTGTTAGCGAAGCAAGGTTACCTCCATACATAATTTCACTGCGTGCATAGTCAATAACTGCACCATTAAACCGTGTGACATCCATGGATTCTTCTATATAATCATATGTACGGCGTAAAATAGCTTGTACCTTTGCTAGTAATACTTCCATATGGAAAGGCTTTTGTACAAAGTCATCCGCACCCATTTGCATTGCCATAACCATATCCATTGGGTGGTCTCGTGAAGATAAAAAGAGAATTGGCACCTTTGAGATATGACGTATTTCACGACACCAATGAAAGCCATCATAGGCTGGAAGCTGAATGTCAATCAATACAAGCTGCGGCTTTTGTTCAATAAAATCATCCATTACCTTTTGAAAGTCTTTAGGACCTACAACTTGGAGTGACCATTGTGCAAAACGTGTCTGAATCATTTCGAAAATTGATGGATCGTCTTCAATCAGCAATATTTTCATCTCCATTTGCAAATTCTCCTTTCATGAAATGTTTATATGTATTAAATAAGCTCATCGTCATAACCTGAGGCTGATTTCCGTTCCGACTGGGGCGTCCGATGGTATTAGCTTTCATCTCTAGCGGTGTAAAAAACGCTATTTGTATTTTTTCGGTATTTCACCCATTATGTATACATAAAATAATCTAATTCAACTAAGATTACCAAATATTCTTTACATATTTTAACACAAAAAAACCAATCTGTAAGCGTCCCTACAGATTGGTTTGAAAATTAGCTTGCGCTAAAATTATTTTTGGATAGAAGCAACTACGCCAGCGCCTACAGTACGGCCACCCTCACGGATAGAGAATTTAGTACCTTCTTCAAGAGCGATTGGAGCGATAAGTTCTACTGTCATTTCGATGTTATCGCCAGGCATTACCATTTCAACGCCTTCTGGTAAGTTACAGATACCTGTTACGTCAGTTGTACGGAAGTAGAACTGAGGACGGTAGTTAGAGAAGAATGGAGTATGACGGCCACCCTCTTCTTTTGATAAAACATAAACTTCAGCTTTGAAGTTAGTGTGTGGAGTGATTGAGCCTGGTTTAGCTAATACTTGACCACGTTGGATTTCTTCACGAGCTACACCACGAAGTAAAGCACCGATGTTGTCACCAGCTTCAGCGTAGTCTAATAATTTACGGAACATTTCTACACCAGTTACAGTAGTAGATTTAGCTTCTTCAGTGATACCGATGATTTCAATTACGTCACCAACTTTAACTTGACCACGTTCAACACGGCCAGTTGCAACTGTACCACGACCAGTGATAGAGAATACGTCCTCTACTGGCATCATGAATGGTTTGTCAGTTTGACGTTCTGGAGTTGGGATGTAAGAATCTACAGCGTCCATTAATTCAACGATTTTTTCTTCCCATTCTGCTTCGCCTTCAAGAGCTTTAAGAGCAGAACCTTTGATTACAGGAAGATCGTCACCTGGGAAGTCATATTCAGAAAGTAGGTCACGGATTTCCATTTCTACTAATTCTAATAATTCTTCGTCGTCTACCATATCACATTTGTTCATGAATACTACTAAGTAAGGAACACCTACTTGACGAGATAAAAGGATGTGTTCACGAGTTTGTGGCATTGGGCCATCAGCAGCAGATACTACTAAGATACCGCCGTCCATTTGTGCAGCACCAGTGATCATGTTTTTAACATAGTCAGCGTGTCCTGGGCAGTCAACGTGTGCATAGTGACGAGTATCAGTTTCATATTCTACGTGAGAAGTATTGATTGTAATACCACGTTCTTTTTCTTCTGGAGCGTTATCGATATCAGCGTATGATTTAGCTTCCCCACCCATTTTTTTAGAAAGAACTGTTGCGATAGCAGCAGTTAAAGTAGTTTTACCATGGTCAACGTGTCCGATTGTACCAATGTTAGCATGCGTTTTTGAACGGTCGAATTTTTCTTTAGCCATTAGAGATTGCCTCCTCAAAATTATATGTTTTAATTTTAAAATTTATAGAATGAATGCTGATAGAGAACGGGCCCATCCTCTATCCCACAATCATAGCTTACAAATTAGTTATACTTTATGCAAGATGAAAATTCAATTATTCACCTTTATTTTTTTTGATGATTTCAGCAGCGATTGATTTTGGTACTTCTTCATAATGATCGAATGTCATTGAGAATACACCACGACCTTGCGTTGCTGAACGAAGAGTTGTTGCATAACCAAACATTTCCGCTAAAGGAACCATTGCACGAACAACTTGAGAGTTACCGCGAGCTTCCATACCCTCTACGCGTCCGCGACGAGAAGTAATGTTACCCATGATATCACCAAGGTATTCTTCTGGAATTACAACTTCTACTTTCATCATTGGTTCTAAAATAACTGCATCACATTGCTTCGAAGCTTCTTTAAGAGCCATAGATGCAGCGATTTTGAACGCCATCTCATTCGAGTCAACGTCATGGTAAGAACCGAATACTAATTTCGCTTTAATGTCGATAAGTGGGTAACCAGCTACTACACCGCGGTCAAGAGAGTCACGAAGACCAGCTTCTACTGCAGGAATGTATTCACGAGGTACTACACCACCAACGATAGCGTTTTCGAATTCAAAGCCTTTACCTTCTTCATTTGGAGAGAACTCAATCGTTACGTCTCCGTATTGTCCACGACCACCAGATTGGCGAGTGAATTTACCTTGAACTTTTGCAGAGCTACGGAATGTTTCACGGTAAGATACCATTGGAGCACCTACGTTAGCTTCTACTTTAAATTCACGGCGCATACGGTCAACTAAGATATCAAGGTGAAGCTCACCCATACCTGAGATGATTGTTTGACCAGTTTCTGTGTCAGTATGAGCACGGAAAGTTGGATCCTCTTCTTGAAGTTTTTGTAAAGCTTGACCCATTTTATCTTGGTCAGCTTTTGATTTTGGTTCTACAGAAAGAGAAATTACTGGCTCAGGGAATTCCATTGATTCAAGAATAACTAGGTTTTTCTCGTCACATAGAGTATCACCAGTAGTAGTATCTTTAAGACCTACTGCTGCTGCGATGTCCCCAGCGAATACTTTAGAAATCTCTTCACGAGAGTTTGCGTGCATTTGTAGGATACGGCCTACGCGTTCACGTTTACCTTTAGAAGAGTTTTGTACGTATGAACCTGATTCTAAAGTTCCAGAATACACACGGAAGAAAGTTAATTTACCTACGAATGGGTCAGTCATAACTTTAAATGCAAGAGCTGAGAATGGCTCCTCATCTGAAGAATGACGTTCTAATTCCTCGTCACCATCAACATCAGTACCTTTGATTGCTGGTACATCTAATGGAGATGGTAAGTAATCGATAACTGCATCTAACATTGGGCGTACGCCTTTGTGTTTGAATGCTGTACCACAGATTACTGGGTAAAATTCTACTGCGATCGTAGCACGACGGATAGCCGCTTTAAGTTCAGCAACAGAAATTTCTTCACCTTCTAAATATTTTTCCATGATTTCTTCATCAACACTTGCAACAGCATCGATTAATTTTTCACGGTATTCTTCAGCTTGTGCGCGGTGTTCTTCAGGAATTTCACCTTCAGTTACTGCTGTACCTTTTTCGTCGCCGTAGAAAGTAGCTTTCATTTCAACTAAGTCAATGATTGCTGAGAACTGATCTTCAGCTCCGATAGGTAATTGGATAGGATGAGCGTTTGCTTGTAAACGTTCGTGTAGAGTTCCTACAGAATATAGGAAATCTGCTCCTGTTTTATCCATTTTGTTAATGAACACGATACGTGGAACGCCGTAAGTTGTAGCTTGACGCCATACTGTTTCAGTTTGAGGTTCAACACCAGATTGAGCATCAAGAACTGTTACAGCACCATCAAGTACGCGTAATGAACGTTCAACTTCTACAGTGAAGTCTACGTGTCCAGGAGTATCGATGATGTTTACACGGTGGCCGTCCCATTGAGCTGTTGTTGCAGCAGAAGTGATTGTGATACCACGTTCTTGCTCTTGCTCCATCCAGTCCATTTGAGAAGCGCCTTCGTGAGTTTCACCGATTTTGTGAATCTTACCTGTGTAATAAAGGATACGCTCAGTAGTTGTTGTTTTACCAGCATCAATGTGAGCCATGATCCCAATATTACGAGTATTCTCAAGAGAGAATTCGCGTTTCATAAGGTATTTCTCCTTCCATATTGGGCTTATGCGATGTTTAGATTACCAACGGTAGTGAGCGAATGCTTTGTTCGCTTCTGCCATTTTGTGCATATCTTCACGCTTTTTAACTGATGCACCAGTGTTGTTAGAAGCATCAAGGATTTCGTTAGCTAAACGCTCTTCCATTGTTTTTTCACCACGAAGACGAGCGTAGTTAACTAGGTAACGAAGACCTAAAGTTGTACGACGTTCTGGACGTACTTCTACTGGCACTTGGTAGTTAGAACCACCAACACGGCGAGCACGAACTTCAAGAACTGGCATTACGTTGTTTAGAGCAGCTTCGAATACTTCAATTGGATTTTCACCAGAACGTTCTTTAACTAGATCGAACGCACCGTATAAAATCTTTTGAGAAGTACCTCTTTTACCATCAACCATCATTTTATTAATTAAACGAGTTACTAGTTTTGAACTATAAATTGGATCTGGTAACACGTCACGTTTGGAAACAGGACCTTTACGAGGCATGTGTTTTCCTCCTTTCGAATAATTATCGATTTATTTTATAAGAATTACCTTGTCATAGTTGCCAGGCAAATTTCCAATCTGCTAGGAAGGTTGGAAATTTGCGACTACTACTTCACGTCCATTATTAAGCAACGCTCAATAATGTTAAATTATTTTTTTTCTTTAGGGCGTTTTGTTCCGTATTTAGAACGTGATTGTAAACGACCGTTTACACCAGCTGTATCAAGAGCACCACGTACGATATGGTAACGAACACCCGCTAAGTCTTTTACGCGTCCGCCACGGATAAGAACAACACTGTGCTCTTGTAAGTTGTGGCCTTCACCTGGGATATAAGCTGTAACCTCAATTTGGTTAGTTAAACGTACACGAGCGTATTTACGTAACGCTGAGTTTGGTTTACGAGGTGTCATTGTACCTACACGAGTACAAACACCGCGTTTTTGTGGAGATTTAACATCAGTTAAAGATTTTTTAAATGAGTTATATCCTTTGTTTAACGCTGGTGATTTTGATTTCGTGATTTTAGATTGACGAGGCTTACGTACTAATTGGTTAATTGTAGGCATCGGTATTTCCTCCCTTCATTTATTCCTTGTTAATACCACACATCCAGGTGGTTCATTTTTTGGGTAAAAACAAAGTCTTTGTGTTCAATACACAAAAACTACTCTACAGTGATCGCAACTACCGCAGCTCCAACGTGGATTCCACAGGCCTTGCCCAGTTCCTTTTTGGACTCAACAAGAATAACTGGTATACCGATTTCTCTCGCGAAAGATATGGCCGAATCGGTTACCCAATTGTCTGCATCAAGTGCCACAAAAAGTTCTTTCACTGAACCAGCTTGCATTGCTTTTACTGCTTGCTTTGTACCTATGATTGTTTGACTATCCCTTACTCTATCATAAGACATTTTCATATCCTCCGAAGTACAGACAGTTAACTATCAACCTTCAATATATTATCATTACCAATTTCGACTGTCAACTAATATCTTTAAAAAGCCCGAAGAGATGATTAAAATACATCTCTTCGGCACTTATTTTAATGATTATTCAGCAGAAATTAGGTCTTCTGTGTCAAGCTCATCTTTTTCAATACGGATTTGACGGTAACGTTGCATACCAGTACCTGCAGGAACAAGTTTACCGATAATTACGTTTTCCTTCAGACCAAGAAGTTCATCACGTTTTCCTTTAATAGCAGCATCCGTTAACACACGAGTTGTTTCTTGGAATGATGCAGCGGATAAGAATGATTCTGTTTCAAGAGACGCTTTTGTAATACCTAGGATAACAGGACGACAAGTTGCAGGGTTTTTGCCATTTAGCACAGCATCTGCATTTGCTTCTGAGAATTGGTGAATATCTAGTAATGAGCCTGGTAATAATTCTGTATCACCAGCTTCGATTACACGAACTTTACGAAGCATTTGGCGAACCATTACCTCGATATGTTTGTCTCCAATTTCTACCCCTTGCATACGGTATACTTTTTGTACTTCTTTTAACAGGTATTCTTGAACTGTTGAAACGTCTTTAACTTTTAATAATTGTTTTGGATCAATAGAACCTTCTGTTAATACTTGACCACGTTCTACAAAGTCGCCTTCTTGTACTTTTAGACGAGCATTGTAAGGTGCTGCGTATTTACGTGTTTCTACTTCACCTTCAATTGTAATCTCTTTTAGACCTTCGCGGATTTCAGTGATGTCTGAAACAGTACCCGCGATATCAGAAATAACTGATTGACCTTTAGGATTACGTGCTTCAAAAATCTCTTGGATACGTGGAAGACCTTGTGTAATATCATCCCCGGCAACCCCACCTGTATGGAATGTACGCATTGTTAATTGTGTACCTGGTTCACCGATTGATTGAGCCGCAATAATACCAACTGCTTCTCCAACTTCAACCTCTTCACCTGTTGCTAAGTTCATGCCGTAACATTTTTTACATACACCATGTTTTGTATTACATGTGAATGCTGAACGGATTGTTACTTCCTCGATACCAATCTCGATAACCGCACGCGCGATATCTTGATCGATTAAGCCATCTTTTTCTAAGATAACTTCACCTGTTTCTGGATGCATGATTGTTTTCTTCGTATGACGACCGATAATACGTTCATCTAACGCTTCAATTAACTCTGTGCCTTCCATTAACGCACCGATTGTTAAACCACGGTCAGTTCCACAGTCATCCTCACGAACGATAACATCTTGTGCTACGTCAACAAGACGACGTGTTAAGTAACCTGAATCGGCAGTTTTTAGGGCTGTATCGGCAAGACCTTTACGAGCACCGTGAGTTGAGATGAAGTACTCTAATACCGTTAAACCTTCACGGAATGAAGATTTAATTGGAAGTTCGATGATACGACCAGCCGGGTTGGCCATCAGACCACGCATACCAGCTAACTGTGTAAAGTTAGATGCGTTACCACGGGCACCTGAGTCAGACATCATAAAGATTGGGTTTGTTTTCTCAAGCGACTTCATCAGCTTTGATTGAATTTCATCTTTCGCAGCACTCCAGCTTGAGATAACGCGATCATAACGCTCCTCTTCCGTGATGAAACCACGACGGAATTGCGCTTGAACTTTATCTACTTTTTCTTGAGCTACCGCTAAAATTTCACCTTTGTCTGGTAATACGACGATGTCAGATACACCTACAGTGATACCAGCACGTGTTGAATATTTGAATCCTAAGTTCTTCATGCGGTCAAGCATTTTAGATGTTTCAGTGATGTGGAAACGTTTAAATACTTCAGCAATGATATTACCTAAGAATTTTTTGCGGAATGGGTTTACAACTGGTACTGATGCAAAGTGTTTATGCAGTACAGCTGTGCGTTGTGCATCAACTTTACCTTTTTCATCAAGCCCATTATAAGTAGCATCTGCTTCAAGTTCTTTTAACGTTTCTTCATCAATTGTTAAATTAACAAAGTATTTGTCTGGTGTTTCTTGTTCTAAGTTGAATGCAGTTGGCTCATTAATGTATGGGAATGATTTAGGCAAGATTTCGTTAAAGATTACTTTACCAACAGTCGTTAATAGGAACATATTATTTTGTTCCTCAGTAAATGTTGGGTTATTTAACGAACTTGCTTTAATCGCAATACGAGTATGCAAATGTACATGACCTGTATCATATGCAATTAATACTTCGTTTGGTCCATAGAAAGTTGTTCCTTCGCCGCGAGCTGTTTCACGCTCAAGTGTTAAGTAATAGTTACCTAATACCATATCTTGAGATGGTGTTACAACCGGTTTCCCGTCTTTCGGGTTCAGGATGTTTTGTGCAGCAAGCATTAGAAGACGAGCTTCTGCTTGTGCTTCTGCTGATAATGGTACGTGAACCGCCATTTGGTCACCATCGAAGTCAGCGTTATAAGCTGTACATACTAATGGGTGAAGACGAATAGCACGACCCTCAACTAGTGTTGGTTCAAACGCTTGAATACCAAGACGGTGAAGCGTAGGTGCACGGTTTAGTAATACTGGATGCTCACGAATTACATCTTCTAAAACGTCCCATACATCGTTGTTTAAACGCTCGATTTTACGTTTAGCAGATTTAATATTATGAGCAAGACCACGTTCTACTAACTCTTTCATTACGAAAGGCTTAAATAGCTCAATTGCCATTTCTTTCGGTAGACCGCATTGATACATTTTTAAGTTTGGACCTACTACGATAACCGAACGACCAGAGTAGTCAACACGTTTACCAAGTAAGTTTTGACGGAAACGACCTTGTTTACCTTTCAGCATATGTGAAAGTGATTTTAATGGACGGTTACCAGGACCTGTTACAGGACGACCACGACGACCGTTATCGATTAATGCATCAACAGCTTCTTGTAACATACGTTTTTCGTTTTGTACGATGATACTTGGAGCACCAAGGTCTAGTAAACGTTTTAAACGGTTATTACGGTTGATTACACGACGATATAAATCATTTAAGTCAGAAGTTGCAAAACGACCACCATCTAATTGCACCATCGGACGAAGCTCTGGTGGAATAACCGGTAATACATCTAAAATCATCCATTCAGGAGAGTTACCTGAGTTACGGAATGATTCAACAACTTCAAGACGTTTAATTGCACGTGTACGGCGTTGACCTTGTGCTGATTTTAACTCTTCTTTTAAAGAATAAGTTTCATCTTCAAGATCAATTTTGCCTAATAATTTTTTAATTGCTTCCGCACCCATAGATGCTTCGAATGTGTTGCCGAATTTTTCGCGATATGCACGGTACTCTTTTTCAGAAAGTAGTTGCTTACTTTCTAAGTTTGTAGCACCTGGTTCGATAACAACGTAAGAAGCAAAGTAAATTACTTCTTCTAGTGCACGTGGGGACATATCTAAAATAAGACCCATACGGCTAGGAATACCTTTGAAGTACCAGATATGAGATACTGGTGCTGCTAATTCGATGTGGCCCATACGTTCACGACGAACTTTGGCGCGTGTTACTTCTACTCCACAACGATCACAAACTACGCCTTTATAGCGTACACGTTTGTATTTACCACAATGACACTCCCAGTCCTTAGTTGGACCGAAAATACGCTCACAGAATAAACCATCTTTTTCTGGTTTTAAAGTACGATAGTTGATTGTTTCAGGTTTTTTGACTTCACCGTATGACCAAGAACGGATCTTGTCAGGAGAAGCTAAACCGATTTTCATATATTCAAATTCATTAACGTCTATCAAGGAGCCTACCTCCCTCTAGTATAGGTCTTTATAAAGACTCTTTTACGCAGCTCGATAATCGTTTGCAAGAATCATGTCTCTTTGGCAAAAGATTAAAAATAGAATGATTTATTGAAAGAAAAAGCCGGGCAGGGCATTAAATCCTGCCCGACTAATTTGAAAAATAACTTTGACCGTGTTCACAAAGGTGTGAACTAACGTTTTCCATTATTCAAAAGACTCTACTGGCTCTTCTTCTTTTTCTTGCTGTGGTGCAATGTTAAGTGCGTCAGCTGGTTGAAGATCTTCTTCTTCGTCTAAGTCGCGAAGCTCTACCTCTTCATCATTAACTGTTAACATTTTCACATCCATACCAAGAGATTGAAGTTCTTTAATCAATACTTTGAATGATTCAGGAACGCCTGGCTCTGGTACACTTTCACCTTTAACGATTGCTTCGTATGTTTTCACACGACCAACAACATCATCGGATTTAACTGTTAAGATTTCTTGAAGTGTGTAAGCAGCACCGTATGCTTCAAGTGCCCATACTTCCATCTCACCAAAGCGTTGTCCACCGAACTGTGCTTTACCACCAAGTGGCTGTTGAGTAACAAGTGAATAAGGACCAGTTGAACGTGCGTGAAGTTTATCATCAACCATGTGAGCAAGTTTGATCATGTACATGACACCAACTGATACACGGTTATCGAATGGTTCACCTGAACGTCCATCATACAGGATTGTTTTACCATCGCGGTTCATACCTGCTTCTTCCATCGTTTCCCAAACATCTTCCTCGTTGGCACCATCAAATACTGGAGTTGCCATATGAACGCCTAAGTAACGAGAAGCCATACCTAAGTGTAGCTCTAAAACTTGTCCGATGTTCATACGAGAAGGTACGCCAAGTGGGTTTAACATGATATCAACAGGAGTACCGTCTGGCATGAATGGCATATCCTCTTCCGGTAAGATACGAGAGATAACCCCTTTGTTACCGTGACGTCCGGCCATTTTGTCCCCTACGCGAATTTTACGTTTTTGAACAATGTAAGCACGAACTAATTGGTTAACACCCGGTGGTAATTCATCGCCATCTTCACGGTTAAATACTTTAACGTCAAGAATAATACCGCCAGCACCATGTGGTACACGTAATGAAGTATCACGAACTTCACGAGCTTTTTCACCGAAGATAGCATGTAATAAACGTTCTTCAGCAGTTAATTCTGTAACCCCTTTAGGTGTTACTTTACCTACAAGAATGTCACCATCACGTACTTCTGCACCGATGCGGATAATACCGCGTTCGTCTAAGTTACGAAGCGCATCTTCCCCAACGTTTGGAATATCACGAGTGATTTCTTCAGGTCCTAATTTTGTATCACGAGACTCTGATTCATATTCTTCAATATGAACAGATGTATAAACATCGTCTTTTACAAGGCGTTCGCTCATGATAACAGCATCCTCATAGTTATAGCCGTTCCAAGTCATGAACGCAACAAGTACGTTACGACCAAGAGCAAGTTCACCATTTTCCATAGATGGACCGTCTGCTAAAATGTCACGAGGTTTCACACGTTCGCCAACTTTTACAAGTGGACGTTGGTTGTATGAAGTACCTTGGTTAGAACGAATGAATTTTTGTAATTTATATTTTGTTAAATCGCCTTTTACCTCTTTACCGTCAACGACTTCAATGCGGCGAACACGGATAGAGCGAGCTTCAACGTGCTCAACAATACCATCATATTTCGCTACTACAGCCGCACCTGAGTCACGCGCATCAACGTGTTCCATACCAGTACCAACGAATGGTGCTTCTGGGTTAAGAAGAGGAACTGCTTGACGTTGCATGTTGGCACCCATAAGTGCACGGTTCGAGTCATCGTTTTCTAAGAACGGGATACATGCAGTCGCAGCTGACACTACTTGTTTAGGAGATACATCCATGTAGTCCATTTGCGATTTGTTAAATACTGTATTGTCCCCACGGAAACGACCTACTACTTCGTCTTTAGCAAATGTACCATCAGGATTTAATAGTGAGTTCGCTTGTGCTACATAGTAGTTATCTTCTTCATCTGCTGTTAAGTAATCAATTTGATCCGTTACTTGACCTGTTTCATGGTCAATACGACGATAAGGTGTTTCAATGAATCCAAATTTATTTACTTTGGCAAATGAAGATAAAGAGTTGATTAAACCAATGTTTGGACCCTCTGGTGTCTCGATTGGACACATACGACCATAGTGAGAATAGTGAACGTCACGTACTTCGAAACCAGCACGCTCACGTGTTAAACCACCAGGTCCTAATGCAGATAGACGACGCTTATGCGTTAACTCTGCCAATGGGTTTGTTTGGTCCATGAATTGTGATAATTGAGAGCTACCAAAGAACTCTTTAATTGACGCAATTACCGGACGAATATTAATTAATTGCTGTGGTACAATCGCAGCTGTATCGTTAATAGACATACGCTCACGTACTACACGTTCCATACGGGATAAACCGATACGGAATTGGTTTTGTAAAAGCTCACCAACAGAGCGTAGACGACGGTTACCTAAGTGGTCGATATCATCTGTTGCCCCTACTTGGTAAAGTAAGTTGAAGAAATAACTTACTGAAGATAATACGTCAGCAGGCGTAATATTCTTCACTTCTTCATCGATGTACGCATTACTAATAATATTGATTTCTTTTTGCGCTTCATCTTTTGGTGCATAAATTTTAATAGACTGGATTGTTACATCGTCTTCAAGTACTCCGCCAACTTGTGATAAAGTGCGGTAACCGATCCCTTTTGATGAATCTTCTAAATACGGTAAGATTTTATCTAAAGTACGACGATCAAGAACTGTACCCTTCTCTACTAAAATTTCGCCTGTTTCTGGGTCTACAAGCGTTTCAGCAATCGTTTGGTTAAATAAACGATTTTTAATATGAAGCTTTTTATTCATTTTGTAGCGACCAACATTCGCTAAATCATAGCGTTTTGCATCGAAGAAACGAGAGTATAATAAACTCTTCGCACTTTCAACTGTTGGTGGCTCACCTGGACGTAAACGTTCATAGATTTCTAAAAGTGCTTTTTCAGTACTTTCAGAGTTATCTTTTTCTAACGTATTACGTAAATATTCGTTATCACCGATAATATCGATAATTTCTTGGTCTGAACCGAAGCCTAATGCACGAAGTAACACTGTTACTGGTAGCTTACGAGTACGATCAATACGCACGTATACTACATCTTTCGCGTCAGTTTCATATTCTAACCAAGCACCACGGTTCGGAATAACTGTCGCTCCGAAACCTTTCTTACCGTTTTTATCAGTTTTATCATGGAAATACACACTTGGTGAACGAACTAATTGTGAAACGATAACACGTTCAGCACCATTGATAATGAACGTACCTGTCTCTGTCATTAATGGGAAGTCACCCATGAAGACATCCTGTTCTTTCACTTCGTCTGTTTCTTTGTTGTAAAGACGTACTTTCACACGTAATGGAGCTGCGTAAGTAACATCTCGCTCTTTACACTCATCAACATCATATTTAGGATCTCCTAATGAATAATCGATGAATTCTAATGAAAGATTGCCTGTAAAGTCCTCGATCGGCGAAATGTCACGGAACATTTCACGTAAACCTTCTTCAAGGAACCACTCGTAAGACGCCGTTTGAATCTCAATCAGATTTGGAAGCTCAAGCACCTCGTTAATACGCGCAAAGCTTCTACGCTGGCGGTGTTGTCCATACTGAACTAGTTGACCTGTCAACTCATTCACCCCTCAATAAAGCGATATTAGGTCTTTGCAAAATCATACAAATAGTGTATGATTTCGAAAGACAAAAAGAAAACGAGTCTTCAAAAAGATCTCATTTTCGGTTAACTAAACTTATCTTGGCAAGTATACCCACATTATAACAATCATATTCAAAAAGGGCATACGACCTCAAAATAATATTTTTGCATTGTATCATGTTATCATAGCCGATTTGTCAAGTCAATAATTTATGCATATTTCACTTATTTTTTCGCGCGTACTATCCAGTACCCTTTTTTCTTCTCCACAACATCGACTTCAGAAAATTTTTCTTCTAAGTAACTTACCGTTGATGGTGCACCTTGCTTCTTCTGTATTACTACCCACAGCTCACCAGATGACACTAGCTTATCATAAGCTCCATCGTAAAAGCGGAAAATTGTTTCCTTTCCTGCGCGAATTGGAGGATTGGTTAAAATAGCTGCGGCGTTTACATCATTGTCAACCATCGATAGTCCGTCACTCACAAATATCCGTACATTTTGAACACCGTTTACTTGCGCATTTTTTTGCGAGAGTGCAACAGCACGTTCATTGATATCCATCATAAGAACGGTACGGTCTGGGTTTGTTTTGGCAATCGATAATCCGATCGGTCCGTACCCGCACCCCACATCAAAAATCGCACCATCAATATCAGGCATTTGAAAAGCATCTATTAAAACACGGGATCCAAAATCTACTTCGCTTTTACTAAATACACCTGCATCCGTTTCAAAGGAAAACGTATGCCCTAACAACTTGAATGTCCAGTGACGAGGTTTACTCTCGGTTTGAGGCTTACTCGTATAATAGTGATCTGACATTTCCACGCCTCCTCAAAATGAAGAAAAAAGCCCGCCACAATGACGAGCTTTCCTTTTGTTTAAAAGTAACGCGAGATTACTTAACTTCTACAGATGCGCCAACTTCTTCAAGTTTAGCTTTGATTTGTTCAGCTTCATCTTTAGAAACGCCTTCTTTAAGAGCTTTAGGAGCGTTATCTACTACTTCTTTAGCTTCTTTAAGACCTAAACCAGTGATTTCACGAACCGCTTTGATTACTTTGATTTTTTCAGCACCAGCAGATGCTAATACTACGTCAAACTCAGTTTTTTCTTCAGCAGCGCCAGCAGCAGCACCTACTACTGCTACAGGAGCAGCAGCTGTTACACCGAATTCTTCTTCGATAGCTTTTACTAAATCGTTTAATTCAAGAACTGTCATAGCTTTGATAGCTTCTAAGATTTGCTCTTTATTCATTATAATTTCCTCCTAATTGGATAATGTTTTATTGTTGCGGTCAGGCCGCGGAAGTTATAGTGCGTATATTACGCGCCTTGTTCTTCTTTTTGTTCTGCAACAGCTTTTGTTGCAAGTGCGAAGTTGCGCACTGGAGCTTGAAGTACAGATAAAAGCATAGAAAGAAGACCTTCGCGTGATGGAAGTTCTGCAAGTGCTTTAACATCTTCAACAGATGAGATTGTACCTTCAATAATACCCGCTTTAATTTCTAAAGCTTCGTTTTTCTTAGCGAACTCGTTGATGATTTTAGCAGGAGCTACAACATCTTCATTTGAGAACGCAATTGCGTTAGGACCAACTAATACGTCATTGATTCCTTCAAGACCAACAGCTTCAGTAGCACGACGTGTTAAAGTGTTTTTGTAAACTTTGAACTCAACGCCAGCTTCACGAAGTTGTTTACGAAGTTCAGTTACTTGCGTAACGTTAAGACCACGGTAATCCACAATTACTACAGAAGCAGCATTTTGAAATTTCTCAGTAATCTCTTGAACTTGTGCTTGTTTGTTTTCGATAACTTTGCTCATGATGACACCTCCTATTAGAATGGGTCATTTATACCGACAAAAGAAAAGCCTCTGGGTCAAATAGACACAGAGGCTGAAAGTCATCATCTTTAAAATAAGATTCCGAATTCCGCTGTCCTCGGTAGGATCATTAAGTGACAAGTCACTCCTACTGTCTACGGTACAAATGGATGATTCACAACAGCAACCATCTTATCATAGATAGACAGCGCCGTCAACAGATTTACATAAAAACTTAAATTATTTTACTACTACGCTTGAAGCATCAACTTTAAGAGCTGGACCCATTGTAGTTGTAACGTTTACAGATTTCATGTAAGTACCTTTAGCTGCAGCAGGTTTCGCTTTTTGCACTACATCGAATACAGTTAAGAAGTTTTCAACTAATTTTTCTGTAGAGAAAGAAACTTTACCGATAGGTGCGTGGATGATACCAGCTTTATCAGCACGGTATTCTACTTTACCAGCTTTAATTTCTGCGATAGCTTTTGTTACATCGAAAGTAACTGTACCAGTTTTAGGGTTTGGCATTAAACCTTTAGGTCCTAATACGCGACCAAGTTTACCAACTTCACCCATCATGTCAGGAGTTGCAACGATTACATCGAAATCAAACCAACCTTGTTGGATTTTTTGGATGTATTCTGCATCGCCTACATAGTCAGCACCAGCAGCTTCAGCTTCTTTAAGTTTTTCACCTTTAGCGAATACTAATACGCGTTGAGTTTTACCAGTACCGTTTGGTAACACTACTGCACCACGGATTTGTTGGTCGTTTTTACGAGTATCGATTCCTAGACGGAAAGCAACTTCTACAGTAGCGTCGAAGTTCACTGAGCTAGTTTTTTGAGCAAGTTCGATTGCTTCTTGAGCGCCGTATAATGCGTTACGGTCGATTAATTTTGCTGCATCTTGCAGTTTTTTACCTTTTTTAGCCATTATATAATTCCTCCTTGATTGTGGTTATAGCGGATTTTACCTCCCACGAATAAAGGTTGCGCGTTCACAAAGAAACTCCGCAACCTTCCAAAAAACAAATACATCATCAAGTAATGGGATTAGTCTTCGATAACAATACCCATGCTTCGTGCAGTACCTTCAACCATTAACATTGCAGCTTCTACTGAAGCAGCGTTAAGGTCTGGCATTTTAGTTTCAGCGATTTCGCGAACTTTATCACGTTTAACCGTTGCCACTTTTTTACGATTTGGTTCACCAGATCCAGATTGGATACCAGCTGCTACTTTAAGTAGTACTGCTGCGGGTGGAGTTTTTGTAATGAAAGTGAATGAACGGTCCTCGAATACTGAAATTTCAACTGGAATGATAAGACCAGCTTGATCTGCAGTACGCGCGTTGAATTCTTTACAGAATCCCATGATGTTCACACCTGCTTGACCTAATGCAGGACCAACCGGTGGAGCTGGGTTTGCTTTACCAGCAGGGATTTGAAGTTTAACAACTTTAATAACTTTTTTAGCCACGAGACACACCTCCTTAAGTCCGTGATGTGGTAATTGGGTTGCCCCTCCCACTCAATATCTGTCTGTCAGCTAATTGCCGATAACATTAAAATTATCATTGCAGACGTCAAACCAAAGTATGACAATCTGACCTAGAAATGATACCACTTTTAATTTTTTTAAGCAAGTAGTAATTAACAAAATCTGCGACATACGTCTTAGACATATGTACTTTAGTTACTAGAACTACATTTTTTGTATTTGCTCAAAATCTAGTTCCATAATTGTTTCGCGACCAAACATATCGACAGAAACTTTCACTTTTCCTTTTTCAGTGTCAATTTCTTCAACACGTCCTTGGAAGTGAGCAAAAGGCCCTTCCAATACTTCTACTGCTTCTCCAACAGAAATATCAATCTCGACAATTTTGTCAGTCATTCCCATTTGTTGAAGTAGACGATCCGCTTCTTCAGGTAATAAAGGTGTCGGTTTTGCACCACCACCAGATGAACCGATAAAGCCAGTTACACCTGGCGTATTGCGTACAACATACCATGAATCATCTGTCATAATTAGCTCTACTAAAACATAACCAGGGAAAACTTTGCGCATCATAGTACGCTTTTTCCCATCCTTCATTTCTGTTTCTTCATGTTCAGGTACAATAACACGGAAAATCTTATCCTGCATACCCATTGTTTCTACACGTTTCTCTAGGTTTGCTTTTACACGGTTTTCATACCCTGAATACGTATGAACAACATACCAATTTTTCTCCATAACTACTAGGACTCCTCGTCCGTCCCTCCCTTACAAATAAGAGTGAAAATGATTCACGATATGCTAAGTGCATTCTTTACTCTTTTCACAAACTGCTCATTAGAAAAACATAGCTTTCGCTAATAGCTAGCGAAAGCCTGATGATATATACCAAATCTAGCATAGTCATCTATCGCTACCCTCATACTATCCCTAGTAGCTTACTTATCATATTGAGAATATTTTACTGCTGTCCACTTCTTCAATTTCGCCTTGGCGTAATTGCCGCTGACGCGCAGATAAACAATGCGTTCGGAGGCTTTATCTTCAACGAAGATAAAACAAACGAAAAAACCCGTTTATTGTAATGACGGGCTATTTCAGAAGTATTAACATGCTATTTACTAAATTATAACTCTAAGTACCAGCGGAATAATGATGAAATACCTAAGTCTACTAACACAAAAAATAAAGCCATAATTACAACAGTTGAAATTACAACGACTGTATATTTCGTCAGTTCTTTACTTTTTGGCCAGCTTGTTTTGCGCATTTCCGACATTACATTGCTGAAAAAGCCTTTAATCTTGCCCATTCTAGCCTAACCTCCGAATCAATCATATCTGTCTATTTACAAATTATTTTATAGCGTTTGTTTATGCACTGTATGTTCATTGCAATGCGAGCAAAATTTCTTTAATTCGAGGCGTACAGTTGTATCTTCCTTAGCTGGAAACGTATAATTTCTCGATCCGCATTTTTCGCAATTTAGAACGACTTTTTTTGCCATATAATCACCTTTTCGGCACTTTGTCTTTTCAAGACTAACACCTATATTTGTCAATGTCAACAAAGGCATACAACCGCTAAGACATTTCTTCAAGAACTAAATGTCGCTCTAATTTACGCTTTACTCGTTGCAAAGCATTGTCAATAGACTTCACATGACGATTTAATTTCTCAGAAATTTCATGATAAGACTGTCCATCTAAGTAAAGCGCTAACACTTGTAGCTCTAATTCACTTAAAATCTCACCCATCTTTTCTTCTAAGTAGCCAAACTCTTCTCTATGAATCATTAATTCTTCCGGATCATCCATAATAGCACCGGTTAACACATCCATTAATGTACGGTCTGACTCTTCATCAAAAATAGGCTTGTCCAAAGAAACATAAGAATTTAGTGGTATATGCTTTTGTCTTGTAGCTGTTTTAATAGCCGTAATAATTTGTCTTGTAATACATAATTCAGCAAAAGCTCGAAAAGAAGCAAGTTTATCTCCCTTAAAATCACGAATGGCTTTATACAAACCAATCATGCCTTCTTGCACAATGTCTTCTTTATCTGCACCAATTAAAAAATAAGATCTAGCCTTCGCTCTCACTAACAAACGGTATTTCGTAATTAAATAATCCAACGCATCTGTATTACCTTGATGCACCATTTCAATAAGTTCTTCATCATTGAATCGTTCAAAATCTTGTGTCACTTGTACAATATTATTTTTAAACATGGTATCACCTCAGCCACAACAGATAATAGGAACAGTATAACGGAATTGGAAAATATGAGTCAATCAATCATTTCAAACCACGCCGCCACTTTTCAAAGGCTAAAGCAACATCCGGCTTAAGCTCCATGCGAGATGGCGGTTTGCTATCATGTTTTTGTTTCACATCATGAGAAATTTTATGTTGGATAATACCCATCTCAATTTCTAGCTCTCTTGCCGATTTTCGCAGAGCACCATTACCAAAAATAACATTTTGCTCTGCCATATCAGAGGTTGCTACGTGAATCTGTACATTTCTAGCTTTTAGTTCATGTGTCATTTTTTCAATACGTTCATCTGCTGTTTCGTTTTTCCGTGTATAAATGATTTCGACATCGTTTTCTAAATAAGTTTGCTCCACACCCGGTACAAGATGCGCGTCAAAAACTATAATTACGCGCCACCCCATAGCTGCCTTATACTCAGCCATAAGCTCAATCAACCTCTTACGGGCATCTTCAAAATTAGTATCACGTAATGGTCGTAGCTCTTTCCAAGCTCCTATCATATTATAGCCGTCAACAAGCAAAATATTGTTCATTGTCAATCATTCGCTTCTTGACGTTTACGATACACTTCGTACATTAAAAGTGCAGCAGCTACCGATGCATTTAGTGATGTGACATGCCCAACCATCGGTAGATGATATAAAAAGTCACATTTCTCTTTTAATAAGCGGCCCATTCCTTTGCCTTCACTACCAATAATAATCGCAAGCGGCAATGTTGCATCCATTTTACGATAGTCTGCAGAACCTTTGGCATCTGTACCTGCAATCCATACCCCTCGTTCTTTTAGCTCATCTACTGTCTGCGCTAGATTATTAACACGCACAACAGGTACATGCTCAATTGCTCCAGTTGATGCCTTTGCCACTACAGCTGTCAAACTCACAGAACGGCGCTTCGGAATAATAATACCATGCGCACCTATCGCATCAGCAGTTCGCATAATAGAGCCCAGATTATGAGGGTCCTCTAGCTCATCTAAAATTAAGAAGAATGGATCTTCTTGTTTTTTTGCCGCTACAGCAAATAAGTCCTCTAGCTCTGCATATCTATATGCTGCAACAGAGGCAACTATTCCTTGGTGGTTGGCATCTGATAATTGATCCACCTTTTTTTTCGGGACAAATTGAACGATGACGCCACGTTCTCGTGCTAAATCTAGGAGTTCATTAACCCCTGATTTTTTCACACCTTCTGCAATCCATACTTTATTCATATCGCGGCCTGAACGAAGTGCTTCTAACACTGGGTTTTTACCGGCAATAATTTCACCATTTTGCTCTGCCATTAATTCGACACTCCTTTTGATTCCTCGATGATTTGAATAGCGTATGCAATGATTGCATAGACGCGTTCTAATTCATTTAATAAATATAAACTACCGAGCACAGCCTCAAAACCTGAGCTATTACGGTATGTTTGAACATCTGTATTTTTGGGCACAGAGCCGGATTTGGCATTGCGTCCACGACGGAACACAGCCAACTCCTCCTCTGTTAAAAAGCCTTCATCCATCATTCGATGTACAATCATAGATTGAGCTTTAGCTGATACGTAACGCGTCGCTTCTCTATGAAGTGTGTTAGGTTTGACACGGCCGGCACGTAATAAATGCTCTCGTATCTTTTGTTCTAAAACTGCGTCTCCCATATAGGCTAACGCTAATGCATTCAATTGCTTAACATCTTCGTTGCGGAGTTTATCCAAGTTGCTTACCCTCGTTTCCATCTAGTTCCTTGTCGCGTATCTTCTAAAATGATACCTTGCGCTTGCAAATGGTCACGAATTTCATCCGAACGAGCAAAATCACGATTTTTACGTGCATCTACACGTTCCTGTAACAGTGCTTCAATTTCTTCGTCTAATAGCTCTTCTTCTTTTGCAAATTCAATACCTAAGACGTCACCTAACACCTCAAAAGTTTCAGTAAAACTTACTAATACTTTTTCATCAGTATTCGTTTCATTTAGATAAATATTTGCGATGCGCGCTAATTCGAATAATACAGAAATGGCATTGGCTGTATTAAAGTCATCATCCATCGCTTCTTCAAAGTAAGCTTTTTGTTCAGCAATTTTTTCAAGCCATTCTTCTGAGTGATCACCTAAGCTCGCAGTTGCTGTTAAACGGTGTTTCACATTGTTGTAGGCAGTACGAATTCGTTCTAACCCATTTGCGGCTGCATCTACTAAATCCTTCGCAAAGTTAATCGGATGACGGTAATGCACAGAGAGCATAAAGAAGCGTAAAACTTGTGGGTCAATTTGTTTACGAATATCATTAACGAGTATAAAATTACCAAGGGATTTGGACATTTTTTCATTATCAATATTAATATACCCATTGTGCATCCAATAACGCGCAAATGTTTTATCATTATGAGCTTCAGATTGCGCAATTTCATTTTCATGATGCGGGAATGTTAAATCTTGCCCACCTGCATGAATATCAATAGTATCTCCTAAATGCTCACGTGCCATTACAGAGCACTCAATATGCCAACCCGGACGTCCTTTGCCCCAAGGACTTTCCCAGTAAATTTCACCTGGCTTTACAGCTTTCCATAGAGCGAAATCTAACGCATCATCTTTTTTCTCGCCTGCTTCTATACGAGCACCAATTTTTAAATCATCCACCGATTGGTGAGATAATTTACCGTAACCATTAAATTTACGAGTTCGGTAATAGACATCACCAGCTGACTCATAA
Source organism: Lysinibacillus sp. RC46 (assembly GCF_041262385.1). Taxonomy (NCBI): domain Bacteria; kingdom Bacillati; phylum Bacillota; class Bacilli; order Caryophanales; family Bacillaceae; genus Lysinibacillus; species Lysinibacillus sp. RC46. The sequence goes on from NZ_JBGCCF010000008.1 coordinate 52,910, forward strand.
GCATAGCCCTTATCGACTAAAACTTGAATGAATTGAATGATATCATCCATATGCTCTGTTACACGCGGATGTACATCTGCTTTCTTGCAACCTAGCGCTGAAACATCTTCAAAGTATGCGGCAATAAAGCGCTCCGTTAATTCATGAACTTCTTCTCCAAGCTCATTTGCAGCCTTAATAATTTTGTCGTCCACATCTGTGAAATTTGAAACAAATTTCACATCATAGCCTTTGTATTGGAAATAACGACGCACTGTATCGTAGACAATTACAGGACGTGAATTCCCAATATGAATGTAGTTATAAACTGTTGGACCGCAAACGTACATTTTTATTTTGCCTTCTTCCAGCGGTACGAAAGTTTCTTTTTGTCGTGTTAATGAGTTGAAAATTTGAATACTCATTGTGTTTCTCTCTCCTTTTGTAAGCGCTCGATTTCCTGATTCAATGCTGCAATCTGCTTCTCGAAAGCTTGACAACGTTCTTCTACAGGGTCAGGTATATTTTGGTGGTCTAGTTTTTTCTCTAGACGAACCCCATCCTTAATCACTATTTTACCAGGAATACCGACAACTGTAGCATTTGGTGGCACTTCTTTTAAGACAACTGAACCTGCACCAATTTTACTATTTTCACCAATTGTAATAGAACCTAAAACTTTTGCACCTGTCGCAACTAGTACATTATCCTCTAATGTTGGGTGGCGTTTCCCCTTTTCTTTTCCTGTACCACCTAAAGTTACACCTTGATACAACGTTACATTATCACCAATCTCACATGTTTCACCAATTACAACGCCCATCCCATGGTCAATAAAGAAACGTCGACCAATTTTCGCTCCAGGATGAATTTCAATTCCAGTAAAGAAGCGACTAATTTGTGAAATGGTACGGGCTATAAAATAAAAACGCTTTTTAAAGAACCAATGGGCAACTCGGTGTGACCAAGTAGCGTGCAAACCTGAGTATGTTAGTATAACTTCGAATACACTACGCGCTGCTGGATCATTCTCAAAAATTGTTTCTACATCTTCCTTCATTCTTTTAAACACAAAAAGCTCCCCCTTTTCATTTTGATCTGCTTTAATTCCACACAACCACTTGCATCCCTGGCCATTGAAATACTATAGCTGACGTTGATTTCATCACAGAGTTAATGGAGTAGAATCCGGCGCATCCATCGCTTCAATTCACTGTCCAGAAAATAAAAAAGCGCCCCTATCATCCCAAAAAGGAATGACAGAGACGCTAAATTTGCGCGGTTCCACTCTGATTGAAGGCGAAAGCCTTCCACTCTGGACGTTCTGTAACGGGAACGAATCGATAAAGCCTACTAGTTGTTCAGCTTTATACTCAAAGGTGCATTTCAGTTTTGCCTAGGCTCAGACCACTTTCAGCCGGTGATGGTCCTCTCTTTGGAGCATGCGCCACTTACTTCTCCTTATCAACGCTTTCTCAATGTAAATACATTTTACAACGAACTAATAAATTGTCAATCAATTTCTACTTATTGTGCAAATTTTTCTACACGGTCAATTGTTTTCTGTTTACCAATTAAGCAAATCGCGTTAGGAAGTTCTGGACCATGCGTTTCACCTGTCGTTACGACGCGGATTGGCATAAATAGATTTTTACCTTTGTGACCTGTTTCTTTTTGAACAGCTTTAATAGCCGCTTTGACAGTATCAGGTGTAAATTCCTCTAAACCTTCAAGCTGTGCTTTAAATGCAGCCATTACCTCAGGTACTTGCTCCCCTGCTAAAACTGCTTTTGCTTCTTCATCATATTCAATATGATCGTTAAAGAATAGGCGAGATAGTTCTACAATTTCAGCACCAAAGCTCATTTGTTCATGATAAAGTGCGATTAAATCTGTAGCCCATGCACGTTCTTCTTCTGTTAACTCTTCTGGTAATAAACCAGCTTTTTGTAAGTGCGGTAAAGATAATGCTACCACTTCTTCTAAAGATAGTTTTTTAATGTATTGGTTATTCATCCAAGTAAGCTTTTGTTTATCAAACATAGATGGTGATTTTGAAAGACGTTTTTCATCAAAAAGTTTAATAAATTCTTCTTTTGAGAAAATTTCTTCTTCCCCTTCAGGAGACCAACCAAGTAATGCGAAGAAGTTAAACATCGCTTCAGGTAGGTAGCCTAAATCTTTATATTGCGTGACGAATTGAATAATTGATTCGTCACGTTTTGATAATTTTTTGCGGTTTTCATTAATGATTAATGTCATATGACCAAAGCGTGGATATTCCCAGCCAAATGCATCAAAAATCATCATTTGTTTTGGTGTATTCGATAAATGCTCTTCACCACGGAATACATGTGAAATTTCCATAAAGTGATCATCTAGCACTACCGCGTAGTTATACGTTGGGATACCGTTTGCTTTAACAAGAACCCAATCACCAATATCTTTTGACTCAAATGCTACTTGTCCACGTACTAAATCTTCAAATTCATATGTTACATTTTCAGGTACGCGCATACGAATTGTATATTGTTCACCAGCAGCTTCTTTAGCCGCAACTTCCTCTGCTGATAAATGACGACAAGTGCCATCATAAGTTGGAGCTGCAACACCTCGTGCTTTTTGTTCTTCACGAGACGCTTCTAATTTCTCAGAAGAACAGAAGCATTTGTAAGCTAAACCTTGTTCTAGTAGCTTTTCAGCGTGCTCTTTATAAATATCAAGACGCTCCATTTGGCGATAAGGTGCATATGGTCCACCAATATCGATCGACTCATCATACTCAATACCTAACCATTTTAAATTATCTAGCTGAGATGCTTCTCCGCCCTCTACATTACGCTCAATATCTGTATCCTCAATACGTACGATGAATTTACCGTCATGATGTTTTGCATATAAATAGTTAAATAACGCTGTACGCGCTCCACCGATATGTAAGAAACCAGTAGGGGATGGCGCGTAACGAACACGAACTTCTTTCGCCATAATTAAAAGCCTCCTAAATTTTCGTTCAAAAAATTGACTTTGTTCATTTTACCACTCTGTTACAGGAAATAAAAGCGCTGAGAGCCTGCTTTTACTTCTTAATCAATAGGATTGTCGCCATAGCCGCAATCCCTTCCTCGCGACCTGTAAAACCTAAACGTTCAGTTGTTGTTGCTTTAACATTCACTTGAGAAGGCTCTGCATGAAGTAATTCAGCAATACGATTTTGCATTTGTTCAATATATGGTGCCATTTTCGGACGTTGTGCCATAATCGTACAATCCACATTGCCTAGAACATAACCCTTGTCCTCAACAATCTTCCAAATATGCTCTAATAATTTTGCTGAATCAGCATCTTTGAACGCGGGATCTGTGTCTGGGAAATGACGACCGATATCTCCCTCACCAATAGCCCCTAACGCTGCATCTGTTACAGTGTGTAATAAAACATCTGCATCCGAATGCCCTACTAACCCTTTTTCATGAGGAATTGTTATACCACCAATAATTAATGGACGCCCTTCTTCAAATGCATGCACGTCAAATCCTTGTCCCACTCGAAACATATGATTTTGAGACTGTCTAATAAGATAAATAAAATCCACCACATGAAGCCTATTTACTTCAAAAAATATGCAGACTTAAAAAGCGTCTATTCAGCTCATAAGGCAGTCTCATTCACCTTCTTTCACTTTTATATTTACTCTATATTATACCCTCACATTTTAACATATTTCCTAGGAAATGAGTGTCTCGACTAAGTTATATACTATTGGACTCTCATTTCCCTCGTATTTTTTGTTATGCTTGCATTAATCTAATACGAATACGATAAGGCGGGACTGACATGAACATCAATACTTTTGAAAAGCAATTTAAAAAAGTAATTATACAGCGTGGACACGATTATTATGTAAAAAATCATGTCATTGATATTATGCAAATTGACAATAGCAATTGGCAGGCAGAGGTTGAAGGAACTGAACCGTATACTGTAGACGTCGTCATCACATCAAATGGCGATATTACATATGCGAATTGTGACTGCCCTTACGATGATGATTGCAAGCATATTGCCGCTGTGCTATACGCGATTAAGGAACAACTTAACAATCCTCCTGTACCAGTATCTAGATCATCTAAAGTCAAAAAATCAACATTACAGCAATTGCTAACAACACAAACAAAAGAAAATTTAATAAGCCTAATTCTAACAGTTGGGGAGAACTCCCCTAATTTTTTGCAAGAATTAGAAATGCGACTAATGGAGCCAACAGATATAGTAAAGGCCGCTAAAAAAATGATTGTCCAGCATCTAAAAAGCGGGCAGGAGGGGCGTAGCGGTTTTATCCCACGTCATCGGGCATCGAAAGCACTAAAAGGTGTCTACTCAACACTTCAACACGCTAAGGAGCATATTGACGAAGAGAATTATATTACAGCTATTGAGCTTAGTTTTCTGTGCCTTCAATACACATTAGAGGCACTACAATATGGTGATGATTCCGATGGTCATTTCGGTGATGCCATAAATGAAAGTCTTGAATTAATTAGTCAAGCGATTGAAGAAGGAGCTAGTCTTTGGTCAAAAGAGCAGTATGAAACAGTCTATGAACTTGTTATTCAAAAAGCAATGCAACACGAGTTAGATGGCTGGGTAGACTGTCGAATTCATTTACTCCATGCCTGTGTTCCTCTTTGTGTGGATGATGCGATTGAGGAGCAATTCAAAACCCTAATTCATTCGATGGAAAGTACATCAGATGATTGGAATGCACAATATATAAACAAAGAGTTAAATCAAGTTGAGCTTCACTTATTACAGAATAAATACAGCAGTAAGGAAGTAGAGGCATTTTTGGAGAAGCATATTGAGGACTACCATATGCGTGAACAAATTATTCAATCTGCCATTAACCGCGGTGAATATGAAAAAATATTACAATTAACAGCAGATGGGATCCAGCAAGATCAACAACTCCCAGGAATTGTGAGCATGTGGCAACGCTATGCCTTTCTAGCTCATCAGCATTTAGGGCATACAGAAGAGATGCGCGAATTAGCTTTAACGCTATTACAACAGGGTGATTATGATTTTTACAAGGAGTTCAAAGCTCTTCACTCTACTGAACAATGGCCGGAGGTTCTGGAAGAATTATTAAACAGCCTTACCAATTCACAATTATATGCAAGACTTATTGTAGAGGAACAGCAATCTAAACGTATTCTAGACTATTGCAAAGAATACCCAACACGAATAGAGGACTATTATCAATTCATTAAAGAGCAGTACTATGAAGAAGTTTGTGCACTCTTTATTGACGCCGTCACTATCGATGCTCAATCTTCCGCTAATCGAAAAAATTATAAAGATGTCTGTGGTTCTATCAATATTATGCGTAAGGCTGGCTATACCGTAGAAGCTGAACGGTTGATTACTGATTTACTGCAAACTTACCCAAAGCGCCCTGCTTTTATAGAGGAATTAAAGAGTATTATGAAATAGTGGATTTTCTCTGCAAAAAGAGTTTCTTAACAGCTTTACATTTTGAGGAATTGAAGCATTTAAGAACATAGCTGAAAGAAGTTAAAATAAAATCCCATAAGAAGTTATAGTGCTACTTCTTTACGGGATTTTGTATAGCTGCTCTAGCCGCTACCATTTTAATTTACCTAATATATCTCACTTCAACTATTCTCATACAAAGCACGTTTACGCAATATCGCTTCACCGAAAACTAGATCCTCTTGCGTTGTCATCTTTACGTTCTCGTAGCTGCTTTCTACAATATGCACCTCATGTCCGAGACGTTCAACAAGCATTGCTTCATCGGTTCCAAGGAAGCCTACCTTCTCAGCGACATCCTCCGCCTCGACAATCAAATCAAATTGAAATGCTTGTGGCGTTTGAATCATCCATAAGCTTTCTCGATCAATTGTCTCTTCAATAATACCATTGCGTACTTTTTTCATTGTATCCTTCGCACGAACTCCCGCAATCGCAGCGCCAAATCCATGCGCACTTTGTACAAGATTCGCAATAATATCATGCGTAATAAATGGACGCGCAGCATCATGCACAAGCACAATATCAACCTGCTTCATTTCTTTCATGCACGAATGGACGGAATGCTGTCGCTCTGCACCACCATCAGGTAAACCTTTAACTTTAGTAATTCCATACCTCTCTAGCATTTCTTGAATAAATACACGCTCTTCAGGCTTCACTGCAAGCCAAATACCTGTACACTGGCTATCCTGTTCAAATACCTCCAGCGTGTGTATGAGGATCGGTTTTTCTAAAAGATTTAAAAACAACTTATTTTGCCCTGCACCCATTCGCTTTCCGCTTCCCGCAGCAGGCAACACTACTTCATATTGCACATTTCCCACTTCCTAGTCATCCTTTGGTTTAGCAAAAATCATACGACCTGCTGATGTTTGAAGAACACTTGTTACGGTTACTGTAATTGCCTGTCCTATATAGCTACGTCCACCTTCAACAACGATCATTGTGCCGTCATCTAAATAGGCAACCCCTTGATTATGCTCTTTGCCATCTTTAATGACCATCACTTGCATATCCTCACCTGGAATTACGACAGGCTTTACTGCATTTGCTAAATCATTGATGTTCAGCACTTTAACGTGGTGGAGCTCACAAACTTTGTTCAGGTTAAAGTCGTTCGTCACAATTTGTGTATCGTGCCCCATTTTCTTTGCAAGGCGTACTAGTTTTAAGTCAACCTCTTGCACATCCTCAAAGTCCTCTTCCGAAATCTGTACCTTCGTCATACGTTCATCTTGTAATTTCTTCAAAATATCTAAGCCGCGACGACCTCTTGTACGCTTTAATGTATCCGAAGAATCAGCAATATGCTGAAGCTCAGTAAGGACAAATTGAGGTACAACTAGAGTACCTTCTATAAAGCCTGTTTCAGAAATATCTGCAATACGACCATCAATAATAACACTAGTATCTAACAGTTTATAGCTGCCTCGTACTTCTTGAGGCTCTACACCTTCCGCTAATTTTTTCTTCGTATTATTACCACGTAACGTAAATAGCTGGATTAATTCATCTCGCTTTTTAAAGCCTACACGGAACCCTAAATAGCCAAGCACAAATGACAGTATAACTGGTAAAACCTTTGTAAATTTCGGTAAATCCATACTATCAATTGCAAAGCCTAAAAAATAAGCAACGATTAGCCCGATAATAAGTCCCAGTGTACCAAATAATAAATCTCCAACAGGTACTTTAAATAGCACCTCTTCCATCCAACTAATAAGCCTTACGAAATAATCCGAAAAGGCAAACGATAGTGTAAACAGTAAAAGCGCTCCTAAAGCTACTGATACGTAGGGATTATCAAGCCAAGGATTAGATGATAAATGAAGCAATTCGTATAATGGCGGTAAGAAAACAAGGCCTAATGCTCCTCCAATCAGTAAAAAAGCAATTTGAACAAATTTTTTCATAAACTGTCACCTCCCATTTTTAATATATAATTATACATAGTTTACTGTAGAAAATCTTTTATGAACCCACCAAAGCATCATTATATCTCTTCTTTTGAACAATCATTTCGATTCTAATGAAAGAGGAAACCAATTACCGAAATCCTTCACACTCAAATTAGAAATGCTTAAGCATCTGCTGGGCATTAAAGGAGCCTTTTCACAGACGTTATCTTAGACGCCGTTTCCCCTCTTAGAGTTTCCTACCTTCTATCTCTGAATTACAAAAGTTTGCAAATCAATTATGCCTCGGCATAATTGCGTCCGGAATCGGCTTTGTGCATTCACAAAGAACTCCTTGCCGATTTCCGTGACATCCGCCTTAGGCTTTAATTTATTTCAGCGGGTGTTTGTACACCCGCTGAAATAAATTAAAAGTGCATGTCAGAACATTGTCCAACATGCACAAGCTTCTTTATAGCTCTCTAAAGCAAGCAGTCAATGCATCCTTTATCGTTTCCACACCAACTACCTCAATACCTTGCGGGAAATCCCATCCACCGATATTCGAAGCCGGTATGAAGACCCGTTTAAATCCGAGCTTTGCTGCCTCAATCACACGTTGTTCAATACGAGATACACGACGCACCTCGCCTGTCAAACCTACTTCCCCAATCAAGCAGTCCGTTGCTCTGACAGCTTGATCCTTAAAACTTGAAACGATGCTTGTTAACACAGCTAAATCAATTGCAGGTTCATCAAGCTTCACGCCGCCAGCAACTTTAATATATGCATCCTGAGCCTGTAGCATGAGGCCCATTCTCTTTTCAAGAACGGCCATAAGCAGTTGTACACGGTTTTGATCGACACCTGTTGCCATTCGTTTCGGATAATTAAAGCTTGTTGGTGTTACAAGTGACTGAATTTCAACTAGAATTGGCCGTGTACCTTCCATTGAGGCTACGATTGTTGACCCTGCCGCTCCCTGTGAACGCTCCTGTAAGAACAACTCAGACGGGTTTAACACTTCCTTTAAGCCCCCCTGGAGCATTTCAAAGATAGCAATTTCATTCGTAGAGCCAAAACGGTTTTTTTGACTGCGTAAAATACGGTGATTATGATGGCGTTCTCCTTCAAAATACAATACTGTATCAACCATATGCTCCAAAATACGTGGTCCTGCAATTTGTCCCTCTTTTGTTACATGTCCAACTAAGAAAATTGCAATTCCTTTCGTTTTTGCAATCCGCATAAGTTCTGCTGTACATTCACGCACTTGTGATACACTACCAGGTGCACTCGTTACTTCCGGATGAAAAACAGTTTGAATAGAATCGACAATAACAAACTTTGGCTGCACATCGTCAATGGTCTGATTTAAAAACTCTAAATTCGTCTCAGAATAGATATACAGCTCTTGTGATACCACTCCTAAACGTTCTGCACGTAGCTTTGTTTGACGGATGGATTCCTCACCAGAAATATAGAGCACACGATGCCCTTTATTCGATAGCAATGCAGATACTTGTAATAACAACGTCGACTTCCCAATCCCAGGATCTCCCCCAATTAACACAAGAGAACCCGGCACGATGCCTCCACCTAACACTCGGTTAAGCTCACCCATTTCTGTTGCAACTCGTGATTCCTCAGCAGCTTCAATCTGCATAATAGGGAGAGCCTTTTGGGTAACCGTAGCAGAATGTTGGAATGCCCCACGTGGCCCTTTCGCGACGACCTCCACCTCTTCAACCATCTTATTCCATTCCCCACACCCTGGACATCTTCCCATCCATTTTGCAGATTCATAGCCACAGCTTGAGCATACAAATTTTGTTTTTTTCTTTGCCAAATTGCATCCACCTCGAATATTTGTTCTTATATTTATTATTGTACATAAAAAAAGACAGCTTGGCACTTAAAGCCTCGCTGTCCTTTTTAAATAAACATTTAACGGGCAGAGGGGAGATGGAGAAGCCCCCCACAGATGAAGATTATTTAGAAGTAGAAACTTCCTCTTTTTTCTTCACAACAAACTCATCATTTACGTAATCAATGATAACTTGGTTGCCCTTCTCTACATTGCCTTTCAGCAGTTCTTCCGATAATCGGTCTTCTACTTGTTTTTGCAATGAACGACGTAGTGGACGAGCACCGTATTGAGGATCGTAGCCTTCCTCAGCAATTTTCTCGAGTGCCGAATCCGTTAACTCTAACGAAATGTCTTGCTCTTTTAGACGTTTTGTTAAAGCATTCGCCATCATTGCTACGATTTCTTTTAAATGTTCTTTTTCTAGTGAGTGGAAGACAATCATTTCATCGATACGGTTTAAGAACTCTGGACGGAATGCTTTTTTCAATTCCTCAAGCATTGTACCCTTCATATCTTTATACTTCGTATCAGTACTACCTACATTGAAACCAAGGTTTTTACGATATTTTAAAGCATCTGCACCAACGTTTGATGTCATAATAACAACTGTATTGCGGAAATCTACTACTCGACCTTTAGAATCTGTTAAACGGCCATCTTCAAGTACTTGAAGTAAGATATTGAAAACATCTGGATGAGCCTTCTCAATTTCATCTAGTAATACTACTGAATACGGTTTACGACGAACCTTTTCTGTTAGTTGACCGCCATCATCAAAGCCTACATAGCCTGGAGGTGAACCAACTAAACGTGAAGTCGAATGTTTTTCCATGTACTCAGACATATCAACGCGAATCATTGCGTCCTCATCACCAAACATAACCTCAGCTAGTGCTCTAGCAAGCTCTGTTTTACCAACCCCTGTAGGGCCTAAGAAAATAAATGAGCCAATTGGTCGTTTCGGATCTTTCAAACCAGCTCTTGCACGACGTATTGCGCGAGAAATTGCCTCTACCGCTTCTCCTTGACCTACAACTCGTTTGTGTAACTCTTCTTCAAGTTGTAATAACTTAGAAGATTCTTCTGAAGCAATTTTTGAAACTGGAATTCCAGTCCACATAGATACTACCGCTGCTACATCATCTACTGTAACTTTTGACTCAGCTTTACCCTGTTCTTCCTTCCAATTTTTTCTCGTAGTTTCAATTTCATCTTTTAGCTTTTGCTCTGTATCTCTTAATGACGCTGCTTTTTCAAATTCTTGACCTGAGACAGCAGCATTCTTTTCAGAGCGCACATTTTCAAGCTTATCTTCAAGTGCCTTTAAGTTTGGTGGCACTGCGAATGAACGTAAGCGTACTTTAGAACCCGCTTCATCGATTAAGTCAATCGCCTTATCTGGTAAGAAACGATCAGAAATATATCGATCACTCATTTTTGCTGCCGCTTCAATTGCTTCATCTGTGATTTTCACACGGTGATGTGCTTCATAACGATCACGTAAACCTTGAATAATTTGAATCGCTTCTTCTACAGTTGGCTCATCAACTTGAATTGGTTGGAAACGACGCTCTAATGCCGCATCCTTCTCAATATATTTGCGATACTCATCTAAAGTTGTTGCACCAATACATTGAAGCTCGCCACGGGCTAAAGATGGTTTTAAAATATTCGACGCATCAATGGCACCTTCCGCACCACCTGCACCGATTAATGTATGCAATTCATCGATGAATAAAATAACATTTCCTGCTTGGCGAATTTCATCCATTACTTTTTTCAAGCGATCCTCGAATTCACCACGATATTTTGTTCCAGCAACAACTGTCCCCATATCAAGTGTCATAACACGTTTATCACGGAGAATTTCTGGCACTTCATTATTAATGATTTGCTGTGCTAAGCCTTCAGCAATAGCTGTTTTACCAACACCTGGCTCCCCAATTAATACAGGGTTATTTTTTGTACGACGTGACAGAACCTCAATAACACGTGTAATTTCTTTGCTTCGACCAATGACTGGATCTAAAGTGCCTTCACGAGCAATTTGCGTTAAATCACGCGCAAGGCTATCTAATGTTGGCGTATTGGCAGCCTGTGCAGCTTGTTGACCAGATTGAGCATTATCGTTATTGCCTAATAACAATAGCACTTGCTGACGAGCCTTATTCAATCCGACACCAGCATTATTTAATACACGGGCCGCTATACCTTCACCTTCACGAATAAGCGCTAATAGTAAATGCTCTGTGCCGATATAGGAATGACCTAATTTACGTGATTCATCAACGGATAGTTCTATTACCTTTTTAGCTCGAGGTGTGTAGTGGACAATCGGACCAACATCCTCTTTACCTTTCCCTACAAGCTCTTCAATACCTGCTTCAATCATTTGAGGACTAATATCAATGGCTTCTAATGCTTTTGCAGCAATACCGCCACCTTCACGGATAAGGCCTAATAGAATATGCTCTGTTCCAATTGATTCGTGTTTCCAATGAATTGCCTCTTCTTGTGCAAGCTGTAATACTTTTTGCGCGCGTTGTGTAAAACGATTAAACATCAAATGAATCCTCTCCTTTTCCCCGAATAATAGGCTTACTCATATTTTCTCGAGATAGTGCCTCACGAAGCATTTCCGCTCGTACGCGATCTCGCTCAGTAGGTGGCAAAACGTCACCTGCGTAATTCTGTAAAAATCCAGGTTGCATACTAACTACACATTCGTTTAATTTAGTCGCTTTAATACCTTCAATTAACTGTAAATCTACCCCTAAACGAACATTAGATAAACAGGTAGCAGCCTCCTCACTCGTTAAAATTCGAGCATGAGTTAATGTCCCTAAAGCACGGTATACACGGTCTTCTAAGGCAAGCTCTGCTTTTTCCATTAACTTACCTCTTGCATGCCGTTCTTTTTGAATTATTTTTTCAGCGACACTTTGGATATCGGCTAAAATATCATCCTCTGTTTTTCCTAGTGTAATCTGATTTGACACTTGGTAAACATTCCCTATATTTTCGCTACCCTCCCCATATATTCCTCTTACGGTCATTCCTAATCGTGTCATTGCATTAATGATTTGATTCATCTGACCCGTAAGTGTAAGGGCCGGCAGGTGCATCATGACAGATGCTCGTAAACCAGTACCAATATTTGTTGGACAACTTGTTAAATAACCAAATGTATCTCGAAATGCGTAAGGCAATGCTTTCTCTAGGGTACGATCAATTTTATTAGCTTGCTCGTATGCCTTTTGAAGTTGAAAACTCGCTGTCATACATTGAATGCGTAAATGGTCTTCTTCGTTCACCATAATGCTAGTTGATTCGTCATCAGATAAGAGCATGGAGCCAACTCGCTCTTTTTTTACAAGCTGAGGACTAATCAAGTGCTTTTCCACAAGTATTTGACGCTGTAAAGACGTTAAGTCTTTAATAGCAAAATATGAATAATTTTCTCGAAGTTCTGTACTATCCTTAATTGCATGTGTAACTGCCTGTTCCACCTGTAATGCTTCATCCTCTGTAAAGGCTAATGGAAAACGATAACCATCTAAATTTCGCGCAAGGCGGATGCGTGTACTTATGACAATATCTGAATAATCGTCCTCTACACTCATCCATATTGGTGTAGCACGCTCTAAAAACGACTCAATCATCACGACACATCACCACCTTCAAATTGTAGCTGTTTCTCAAGTTCCTTCGCTTCATCACGAAGCTTTGCTGCATCTTCAAATTGTTCTTCATCTACAGCAATTTTCATACGTTTACGAATATCTTCAATTTGCTTTTTGATGACATGAACATTGTTTCGAGCACCGGGCATTTTCCCTATATGTTGAGGGCCAGCCTGAATACGGTTAAAGAGCTTCGGCAAATGCTCGCTAAAGGTGTCATAGCAGCTAGGGCATCCAAATTTACCTTCTTTTAAAAATTGTTTATAGGTAAATCCACATTGTGGGCAAGTTTGCGGTTGTGGTGGTGCCTGCTGTTTTTCACCCACTTGTTGTTGCTGCCATGTAGGGGAGCCAAACCAATTAGATAATAGCTGTTGAATAGATACTGGCTCTTGCTTAAATTCAGCATGAAATGGATGGAACTGCGAGGCGCAGACGTCACAATAATGATGCTCCACTTTTTGGCCACTTTGAACTTGTGTTACGGTAACTGTCGCATTACGCTGCTTGCAATGTTCGCATATCATTTCCATCACCTCTTTTATTTTTGCTGTTCATATTTAATCGTTGTTAGCATCGCTCGTAAAATTTTTGCTCGAATGTTATCCCGTAACGGGAGTTGCAAATCGATAGTTGAGCGATCAACTGCTGCTAACATTATTTTCGCTTCTCGCTTTGAAATTACCTGCTCATCAATTAGTCGATACACTAAATCTTCTGCCATTATTTGCGATGCCCCACCTTCTATTTGCCTGAGGACATCATCGATTAAATCAATTTGTGAATTCGCGCGGACACGTAAAATTCGAATGTATCCACCACCACCACGTTTGCTTTCAACAAGGTAACCTCGTTCGGCAGTAAATCTTGTATTGATTACATAATTTATTTGTGAGGGCACGCATTGAAATTTATCTGCGATTTCACTACGTTTTATTTCAATATGCCCTTCTCCACCTAATTCAAGTACTTGCTTTAAGTAGCCTTCTATGATGTCTGATATATTACGCATTTTAGGAATACACCTCGCTTACTCCACTGACTTTGACTATCTTTGACTTTCTTTGAGTATATTATACAAAACGCTTGAAAATAATTGCAATTAATTCGCACATAGAAAAATTAAAGTGCCCTGCCCTTAGTTATAAGATACCCGTTTCAGCAATAGAAAAAACGCAAGCATATGCAACTAGCATATACTTGCGTCTATAAAAATTATACCCATCGACCAACAATTGGATAACGCCAAGGCTCATCAGATAAAGCCTTCACAATACCAATAATTGGCGCAATAAAATACATAATACCAAATACAATCAAGAACGGTATCCCAATGAGTAGGACGCTGAAAATACCCGAAATTGTAAGTAACACTATCATCACAACTTGGAACAATAAAGCTTGCACAGAGAGACTCTTTACCTCTTCATCCGAGCCAATTAAGAAAAATATAATTGGTACTAACCATGGCGCAAAAAACGCACTTGCGTGTATGATTACCTTAGACCATTTAGTTTCCATTTATATCAACCCTTCCATTTGATTTTTTATTTTATGTACTACTATTTACGGACCTACTCCTTAAATAGTTTCAAATATAAATTGGATTTTAAAAATTTTTTTGAAAGGCATGTGATACCCGATGGAATTTAATAACAAACTTGCAAACGAATACGAAAAAGGTATTCGTCGCACGCTCCCAAGCTATGATGCAATGCTACGTTTGACACAAACCTTTTACCAATCTGCGTTACATGAAAAAGCTGAATTTTTAGTAGTTGGCTCCGGAAGCGGCAATGAAATTTTACAGCTCGCTGAGAAAAGACCTCATTGGTCATTTGTTGGCTTAGATCCGTCAGAATCGATGCTGCAAATAGCTAGTGAACGTTTAAAATCTCTACCTAATAATATTTCTTTATATCAAGGAACTATACTGGACACTCAGCTACCTACAGAGAAGTTTGATGCAGCAAGCTGTTTATTAGTGCTTCATTTCATACAAGATGATCAAGAGAAGCTTGCAACATTAAAAGAAATAGCGAATAATTTAAAGCCCGGTGCTCCATTTGTCCTCGTCTCAAAATACGGGCAACCTGGTTCCATAGAAACTGAGCTACAATTTGATCTATGGCGTGCTTATTGGCTACAACATACAAAGCTATCACCATCAGACGTAGCGGAAATGGAGAAATCCATACGTTCTCTTTCATTTATGCGTGAAGAGGACATTTTATCACTATTACAGCAGGCAGGCTTTACAAAACCATCTAGGTTCTTTGCTACGACTTTATTTGGTGGTTGGATATGTTATAAAGAAAGTTTCTTTTGAAGATATATACACCTGTTAGGATAGAATGAACAGGATTGAGGTGAATGCTGTGATACGCACAATTGGAATTACAAAAGATCAAAAGCTTATAAAGGATTTTCCGCTTGAAGATATATACAAAAACGAATTTGAATGGTACTGGGTCGACTTTAATTGTCCGACCGATGAGGAAGAACTACTGTTAGATACATTTTTCCACTTTCATCCACTCGCTATAGAAGATTGTTTAATGCGTTTACAGCGGCCAAAGCTCGATTTTTATGATGATTTCCATTTCTTTGTTATCCAAAGAGTTAACGAAGAATTAACAGCTGAGGAAGTAAACATTTTTGTTTCTAATAAATTTATTGTCACATTTCATAAAAACGGAGCTCCGGAAATAGATCGAGTACAAATGATGTTAGAAAAACAGCCAAAGAATTGGGAACGCGGCACAGTATATTTAACATACCAGGTAATCGATAAAATCGTTGATAGCTATTTCCCGCTTGTCTATAAGATTGAGGATCATTTAAATGCACTAGAAGATGAGCTTACTTATCAAAGTAACCCCAATGCTATGAAAGTTGTGTTTGAATTCCGTAGTGATTTGCTTGATCTACGACGCACCATTTTACCAATGCGCGATCTATTATATCGTATCCTTAACTCTTACCGATTTTCACTAAAGAAATCAGAGCGAGCTTATTTCGGAGATATTTACGATCATCTACTTAAACTCACCGAAATGATCGAATCCAACCGTGAGCTCACGGCGGATATGCGTGATAGTTATATGGCGATGAGCTCTAGTCGCATGAATGGCATCATGATGACCTTAACAATTGTTTCAACAATCTTTATTCCTCTGACATTTATTGCTGGTGTTTATGGAATGAATTTTGACTATATGCCAGAGCTACACGGGAAATTTAGCTACTTTATTGTACTCGGAATTATGATTCTTATCGTTTTATTTATGTTGGGAGTCTTTAAACTTAAAGGATGGTTCGGTTTATTTAAATCTTAAAATGATAGTTTATTGCTAATAACTCCTTTGGGACCAACATCACAGATCGAAGCCAAGCAATCAGCCAGCTATTCTTTTGTCGACAAGCTAAAGGCACCTTAGAGATTTTTCTAAGGTGCCTTTTTACTGTCAGTAAGGGCCACGATCATCAATTTTATCTTCGCCTTGCTGTGGAAATAAAAAGTAAGCGAGTACCCCAGATACTAATGTTGCACAGACAGTAATTAATAGTTGATCTAAGTCTGGTACTTCAGCATAGTAGTTTCGTAACATGTAAACCGATCCAATTGCTACAATTACCATAACCGGAATAACAAATTTGAAACGTTTCTTTTCCATGTAATACCTCCCCAAAACTATTGTTACGTTCAACCTAAACAGTTCGTATTTTACAGGTTTCCTATTTCAAATTCAATTTACCTATTACCTTTTTAATAGTCTATTTCATGTCTTTTAATCGACAGTCATCTATAATACCTATAAAAAAATAAAGAAATAAAGTAAAATTTTAACCAAATTTACTACAAAAAATAGTAGAATAGACTAAATACCATATATTTCGAAAAATTAACAGACTAAGCAATTCGATTTTTTATATACTTACTATGCATTTATAAAGAATGGAGCAAACGACAATGAGTTGGTTTACAAAAAAGAACGATTCTAGCTACTCAATTACATTAGCACCTGAAAATTATAAGCACAATGTACAATTGGATGTATCAAATCATCCAAGACTTCTAAAACAGTTGCAGCTTTTAGATTTAACAATTGAGGATTTAGCCATCATTAAACAACTACAGCCTTTAGCTAAGGATTTAGTTCCTGAAATGGTGGATCAATTTTATGCAGCCATTAGTTTGAGCCAAGATTTGTTAGATATTATAAACAGAACGTCACAAATCGATCGTTTAAAAGTTACTTTACATAAGCACTTGAGTGACATTTTTGAAAGTCATATTAATGACTCTTATATTGATGAACGGAAGGCAATCGCCGAAGTCCATGTTCGAATTGGTCTACAATCGAAGTGGTATATCGCCTCATTCCAGTCATTAACAACGACATTTACACGCTTTACAAATGAGTTAGATTTATCGAAACATGATGCCATACGTGCTATCAATGCCTTCTGCAAAATCATTAACTTCGAGCAGCAGCTTGTAATCGAAGCCTATGAAAAAGAAGAGGAACGCATTCGAGCAGCAGCTGATGACACAAAACATGCACTTGTTACGACCATTCAAAAAACGGCAGAGGAACTCAATGGGATTAGTGAAGAAACAGCAGCTTCTTTATTAGTCATTTCTTCTCAAACGGACGATATCGCAGTAGCTACTAAGCAAGGCTTAACCTTCGTTGCTGATACACAGGAAAAATCCAGACGCGGACAGCAGCAGCTACAAGATCAAAATGATTTAATACAGGTTATTTTGCAAAGTGTAAACAGTCTCGAAGTTACGATGAACCAGTTACGCACATCTTCTCAAAAAATATCAGAGATTGTAGGGCTAGTTACAGGGATTGCCGATCAAACTAACTTATTAGCATTGAACGCTTCTATCGAGGCAGCTCGTGCAGGTGAGCATGGTAAAGGTTTTGCTGTTGTAGCAGAGGAAGTCCGGAAGCTTGCAGAAGAAACAAAAAATGCTGTACAAAATGTTTCTCATCTCATTAAAGAAACAGAAAGTAATATTACAACAATGTCGAATTCAGTTATTAACGTTGATCAAAAGATTCAACATAGCGTAGATACTCAAAACAGTTTATCTAAATCATTTAATGATATCGCCGATGCTGTTTCTGGAATTCAACAGCAGTATGTAAATACATCAAGAGATATTTCAGCAATCTCTAACCTGATTACTGAACTGTCACAAGGAGCTACACTAGTCTCTTCTTCTTCCGATTCACTTATTAATGTGGTAAATGAGTTAAAAATGTAAGCACGAAAAAGGGAAATTGACAGTATTCGTCAATTTCCCTTTTCACTGTTAATGCGGTAATTCCCGTTTTTGTTTACGATGTTCTCGTCTTGCAGGGCCGGTTTCAAACAGACGTTTTTCTGCATCTGTTTCAGGATAAATTGCAGGAACTGGCTTAGGTTTACCGTCATCATCAACTGCAACCATCGTTACAAAAGATTCCGTCGTTAATTTTTCCTCACGAGTTTCAATGTTTCGTGAAATAACTCGAACGTAAACTTCCATTGAAGAACGTCCAGTTGACGAAACAATACTTTCAATTTCTAAAATATCCCCTACATGTGCTGCCGATAAAAAATCAACCGAATCAATAGAGGCTGTAACTACATGCCCTTTCGCATGCTTCATTGCCGTAATAGCAGCAATTTCATCAATATAAGCTAACACTCTTCCACCGAAAATGGAGTTGTGATTATTTGTATCTGGCGGTAATACGAGACGCGTTTGAACAGTACGTGACTGGCCCATCGGTATTGCGTTGTTTGTCATAGTTCTTGCAACTTCCCTTCATGAATGTTCTTTCGTCATCGTATCGTAGAAAAAGAGTTGATGCAAATTAGAAAGATTTTTTCATCGTTATAAATTTCATATCTGTCATTTCCTCAATTGCCCACTTAATACCTTCGCGTCCGTAACCACTCATTTTTACGCCACCGTATGGCATATTATCAACCCTAAATGTCGGAATATCATTAATAATAACAGCACCTGCCTGTATTTCATCAGCTGCACGTAATGCATCAGGTAACACATTCGTGTAAATTCCAGCATTTAGGCCAAGTTCCGACTCATTCACTAGTCGAATAGCGTCATCTAATGTTTCATATGAAACAATTGAGACGATTGGCGCGAATGTTTCCTGACAAACAATTTTCATATCCGCCGTCACATTCGTCATAACAGTTGGCGTTAAAGCACGTTCTGTGAATGTCCCTCCTGTTGCAACTACCGCACCTTGTGACTTTGCTTCCTCAATCCACTGACGAATACGTTCAACTTCTTTTGGATTAATCATTGCACTAACATCAGTATTTGTATCTAGCGGATCACCTACCACTAATTTTTCTGTCTCAGCTACAAACGCCTTTGTAAATTCATCAATTATAGATGCGTGTACATAAATACGTTGTAAAGAGATACAAACTTGGCCAGCAAAATTAAAGGCACCGCCGACACAACGCGAAATAATTTTATCAATTGGTGTCGATGGCTCGACAATTACTGCAGCATTGGAACCAAGCTCTAAAGTAACTTTACGCAAGCCTACTTTTTCTTTAATGCCCAATCCAACCTTACCACTTCCCGTGAATGTCACCTTTTTCACAAGTGGGTGGGTCACAAGTGTATCACTTAGCTCCCCTCCGCTACCTGTAATAATTTGAAGCGCACCATTAGGTAGACCCGCTTGCTGGAAAATTTCCGCCATCACGATAGAACTTAATGGTGTTTGCGTAGCTGGCTTTAAGACAACCGTATTTCCAACTGCAAAAGCAGGACCTAATTTATGTGCCACTAAATTAAATGGAAAGTTAAATGGTGTAATGGCTGAAATTACACCTAGAGGTTCTCGTTTTGTCCAGCCGATACGATCTCCTGCCCCGGGTGCAGCATCCATCGGTACCGTTTCACCCTTTGCTTGCTTAGCACCCTCCGCTGCAAATTGATAGGTTGCTATTGTACGTTCTATTTCAGTTAAACCTGCCGATATTGGCTTACCTGCCTCTAAGGCCAAAATTTCCGCTAACTCCTCTTTCCGCTGGCGCATGATGTCGACCACTTTATATAATATTTCGGCACGTTCGTAGGCTGTTGTCTTTTTAAACGTTTGGAATGCCTCCTGTGCACCTTCTATTGCTTGCTCAACGTCAGAAATCGACGCCTTAGCTACCTTTGCAATAACCTCACCACTATAGGGCGATCTCAACTCATATGTTTCCTTTGCGTTCTGCCACTGGCCATTCATCCAAAGCTTTGTTTCCTTCATCCTTCAAATGCACCTCCAAAAATCAAGTTCTTCTTTATTTTATCACGAAGAACTTGATGCTACAGCTGCTGCACCCACTGCCGCGAACATCGCTGCTTGCTGTGCTTGAATCAATAATTCAATAGATGACATGATCGTCATTGATAAGGATTGTTGCACCTGCGCCATATCATAAATAGCAATTTGAATGGCCATAAATAACACAAATTCACGATGCCATTTTAGAAGTTTCATACCCTTTAACTCATGATATAAATCAACAATCTGTTGAAGCTGTGCTTGATTCACTTCAAGGATTGCTAAAAAGCCAAGTAAAGGATAGTGCATCGTCTTGACCTTTACATCCTGATTCTTTAGTGTGTCACGGATTGTCACAACACTTGGCACTAGTTTCTTATCATATTGAGCTGATAAGAAAGTCAGTACTTGCGATAGCCATTGAAGCTCATTACCCGCATTAAAATTATACGTACGTAATTCTTTATAATAACGATTCATTGTTTCCGCACGTAGCTCAACATCATCAGAGGGGCTGCTTAACAATACTGCATAAGGAATATCATCGTATGACGTTAAAAACTTATGATGTTTACGGATTGCATCAAATAATGCACGTGCTGCCTGTGCATGTGCACGCTTCTCACTGTCCTCTTCAGTTAAAAACTGTGCACCAATAAAACTAAAGTTCCCACTTCTAAATTTTGCTTCCTTCATTATATTAACGTTATTCAGTAAACTTTTTACTGCTTGTTCTGTATCTTCTTGCTCCAATAAATTTGCAGCAATACTATAACCTACCGTTGTTCTTAACGGAGATGTCCATGAAGTTTGCTTTTTCATTTCTTGTAATACTTCTTTATATTTAACAGAATCAAAAGGTTTTCCAGATGCCACATATTTGCTAGCTATGGCTAACACAATTTTACGATCCACTGTCCGTCCAACAGCCTTTGAGACATCCTCCACCATATTTGTAAACTGATTTTCAATCATAACAAAATCCATGTTTAACACGCTCCTTTTCCATATTTACGTAATTAAACAAAAAAGGATTCATCCATTTTGGCTCATCGTCATAACGAGCTTTGTAGCTGCCGCTTTGCTTTCGCTACAAAAAACATTTGTTGCTGTCGCTTCGCTCCAGGGTCCCGGCCAGCAGATGTTTTTTGCGCGAAAGCGTAGCGGCAGCGGCAACAGCACCGATGCTGGTCACGAGGGCGTTATCACAGGACGTGATGGTTTTAGCCTTCGTTCCTCTATTGCTGATCCCCAAGGAGTCGCCCAGCCGTAACGAAGATCAACATTTATACATGGTATACGTTTTTACAAATGTCATACCCACCTTTTAGTAGCGAATCCCCATTTTGCAACAATTAACCTATAAAGCGTTAACGGAATTTATGTGTTACTCAATACGAGTAGTTTAATGGAAATAATTAAAATTGAATGGAGGGGCTGACACTGTTTGAAATGACCAATAGAAAGTAGATCGATTACGATTATTTTTGAGATTACGCAACTCTCCAAGAAATATAGCCTTACACACATTCTCCCAGAAAAATTAACATAAAAAAACAGCGGCAATACTTTTTGCCGCTGTCACTAAAGCTTTAAATTAACCCTAATTCCTTTAACTCCTCTGTTGAAAAGGCTCTTGATCTTGTTAAGAATCGTTTACCTTCAACGCCTTCAAGTGAAAACATACCGCCTCTACCATCGACAACGTCCAAGATTATTTGTGTATGCTTCCAATAGTCATATTGATTTTTATGCATATAGAAGGGAGCACCACTAATCTCTCCTAGGCAAACATCTTGATCACCTAATAGTAAGTCGCCCTCTGGATAACACATTGGCGAAGAGCCGTCGCAGCATCCACCTGATTGATGAAATATAACGGGACCATGCTTTTCTTTCAATAATTCGATTAGTGCTAGCGCTTCTTCTGTTGCTATAACACGCTCAACCACGCTCATGCACCTCCTTATTGATTAGAAGAAACCAAGTTTGTTTTCACTATAGCTAACTAATAGGTTTTTCGTTTGTTGGTAGTGAGCTAACATCATCTTATGGTTTTCACGACCAACACCCGACATTTTATAGCCACCGAACGCTGCATGTGCAGGGTAAGCATGGTAGCAGTTTGTCCAAACACGTCCTGCTTGAATACCTCGACCGAAGCGATAAGCTGTATTCATATCACGTGTCCATACACCTGCACCTAAACCATATAATGTGTCATTCGCAATTTCTAACGCTTCTTCTTTTGTTTTGAATGTTGTTACAGCAACAACTGGTCCGAAAATTTCTTCTTGGAAAATACGCATTTTATTGTGTCCTTTGAAGACAGTTGGCTTAATGTAGTAACCATTTTCAAAGCCTGATCCTACATTATTTTTCTCTCCTCCAATTAGACATTCGGCACCTTCTTGCTTACCAATATCTAAGTAAGAAAGGATTTTTTCCATTTGCTCACTTGAAGCTTGCGCACCCATCATCGTATTCGGATCAAGTGGATTCCCAACTTTAATCGCTTCAACACGCTGTAGAACACGCTCCATAAATTTATCGTAAATAGATTCTTGTATTAATGCACGAGAAGGACATGTACATACTTCACCTTGGTTTAATGCGAATAATACAAAGCCTTCAACTGCTTTATCTAAAAAGGCATCATCTTCGTCCATAATATCCTCAAAGAAGATGTTTGGCGATTTGCCGCCCAATTCTAATGTAACGGGAATAAGATTTTGTGAAGCATATTGCATAATTAAGCGACCTGTCGTTGTCTCACCAGTAAAGGCAATTTTACCGATGCGTGGATTCGATGCCAGCGGCTTCCCTGCCTCTAAGCCAAAGCCATTGACAACATTTAGTACACCTGATGGCAATAAATCTTCTATTAATTCAACGAGCACCATAATCGAAGTTGGTGTTTGCTCTGCAGGTTTTAACACTACACAGTTTCCAGCTGCAAGTGCAGGTGCTAGCTTCCAAACAGCCATTAATAACGGGAAGTTCCAAGGGATAATTTGACCTACTACCCCAATTGGCTCATGGAAATGATAAGCGACAGTATCATTATCGATTTGGCTTACTGCGCCTTCTTGTGCACGTAAAGCTCCCGCAAAATAACGGAAATGATCAATTGCAAGAGGGATATCTGCATTTAATGTTTCACGTACCGCTTTTCCGTTATCCCATGTTTCGGCAACGGCTAGCTTTTCTAAGTTTTGTTCTATGCGGTCCGCAATTTTAAGTAAAATGTTTGCACGCTCTGTTGCGGATGTTTTCCCCCATGCATCTTTTGCGGCATGTGCTGCATCAAGTGCAAGTTCAATATCCTCAGCAGTAGAACGAGCTACTTGTGTAAAAACTTGTCCAGTAACAGGTGTAACATTGTCAAAGTATTGTCCTTTCACTGGGGGTGTCCATTCTCCACCAATGTAATTATCATATTTCTCTTTGAATTGAACTACCGATCCTTCAGTGTTTGGAAATGCATAAACCATTTTACTTCTCCCCTTTACACAAAATAATGAGAAAATAATCTACAAATATCGTCATTTTTTATCGAAATAACAATATTTTCATAGATACCCTCTTACACAATATATTGTCAGAAACGAAAAATAATTTCAACTTTTTCAAATTTTTTTAGATTAATATTAAAATCTTTTTATTGAATAAGAAAATAGGCTGGTATGAAAGCATAAGGAACGAAGTATGAGCGACGGGGTTGCCCACGAAAATCGTTTTCCTGGAGTGAGTTATATTTGGTAGAAAAGCTTCTAGGATTCACGGTGTGACCAACTATAATGTATACTTAAAAATAATATAAATGTATAGGAGAACAGTATGCGCATTAATAAATATTTGAGTGAAACAGGCATCGTATCTCGTCGCGGTGCGGATAAATGGGTAGAAGAAGGTAAAGTAACAATTAATGGTGAACTTGCTACAGTCGGTAGTCAAGTAGAAGCTGGTGATCTGGTTTGTGTTGATGGAAAAGAGGTAAAGAAAGAAGAACAGCTCGTATATATTGCCTTAAACAAACCAGTAGGAATTACAAGTACAACGGAACGTCATATAAAAGGAAATGTCGTTGATTTTGTCAATCACCCTCTTCGCATTTTCCATATTGGACGACTAGATAAAGAGTCAGAAGGGCTATTATTACTGACAAATGATGGTGACATCGTCAATAAAATTTTACGTGCCGAAAACCATCACGAAAAAGAATATATCGTACAAGTCGATCAACCTATTACGGAGCAATTCATCAAAAAAATGGGAGCAGGTGTAGATATTTTAGATACTACAACCCTACCTTGTTATGTTGAAAAAATATCTGATAAAGTCTTTAAAATCATTTTAGAGCAAGGTTTAAATCGTCAAATACGTCGTATGTGTTCAGCACTTGGCTACTCCGTTAAGCGCCTACAACGCATTCGTATTATGAATATTAAACTTGGCAATTTAAAAGTTGGACAGTGGCGTGATTTAACAGATAAAGAACGGACAGAACTATTCAGACTACTTAAATACACACCAAAATAAAGCACTTTAAGGGGATAGAACTATGCTGTCAATTCAAAGTACTGTGCAGTTAACTGGAGCACGTGTTAGCGGGGATTTTTGGGATTTAGATGAGCTTATTAATGCTATTTACAAAATAACTGGTGATGAAAACAAGTATTATGATTATCAAGGAGCGCGCCTTCGCATTCTTAGTGTTTGTTATAATCTACGCCAAGCCGCCAAGGGGGAGCATCAGCTTGAGTTTGTTAGCAACGGACTCAATAAAAGTGTTTTGACACAGCATGAACTAATTTTCCCAAACAAAAATGTTTATTTCGCAGCAGAGATTCTTTGGCCAGAGCTGATCTTTACTGCTATCGCTTTAAACGATTTCATTCGCCTACATCAGGAGCTAATTGATTCTTCTGATTGGAGTATTGACGTTGCCGCCATTCGTAAATTCCAGGCAGCGGTTGCTAATTGTTTAGAGCAGGAGCTTAATGAAGAAGAATACTTAGTATTTTTAAGAATGCTGCACACTAAAAGTCCATTAACATTCCGTTATGCAACACAGTACGTCGATGTTTTGAACTTAGAGTATATTCAATTAAGCTTGGAGGAACGTAAAGCTCATTTAGCAGCATTTGCTCTCCGATTAATGTTAGAAGACGATGAATATGTAATGCTAAAATCACAACTCATGGAAGCGGCGATTACTACAAAAAAATCGTTACATGAAATCGAAATTAAAGCTAAATATCCTGAAACTATTTTGTGGTAAATAGGAAGCGCCGTCTCAACTACTTTTGAGACGGCTACTTTTATTCTAATCAATTATGCTTTGGCATAATAGTACCCGGAGGCTTTAACTTATTTCAGCATGCTGAAATAAGTTAAATTTTCGTGTAAGCCATTTTTCGGATAACTTCCTCGTGCTGTGGATAGTCGGCTAAAAGCTCTTCTTGTGTAAATAATTCGAAGTCTTCAAAATCAAAGCCTGGTGCAACCATACAGCCTACTAAACTAAATGCATCTGCATCCTCTACGGATGAGCCAAATATAGTATTTTTCGGTACTGCTATTTGTGGTACCTCCCCTGCCTCAACATTTAATCCAAGCTTCTTCGCCTCATATGTACCATCTGGGAAAATCATATGGACTGTTAGCGGACTGCCAGCATGATAATACCAAAGCTCGTCCGATTTTAAACGATGCAAATGCGATATATCCTGTGAACGAAGTAAGAAATAAATACTCGTATAAATTGGTCTCTGTACATCTCTTACAGCCATATCCTCAGCTGCTCGAAACGAGGATATGTAATACCCTCCCTCAGGATGCTCTGCTAAATTTAATTTCTCAATAAAATATTGTGCTGAATACTTCATAAAACATCACTCCTTTCGTCCACATTACCAAATAATAAACGACGAATGCTACTGCTATTTCGTCGATTTGATCATTCTACTTCGATTTGGCCGTTCTTTCCGTCACCTTGGCTGCTCTTTCCGTCGCTCTAGTCTTTCCATCCGTCGCTTTGACTTCTTTCCGTCACTTTGATCATTCCATCCGTCGTTTTGCCCCTTCTTTCCGTCACCTTGACCGCTCTATCCGTCGCTTTGATCATTCCATCCGTCGCTTTGGCTTTTCTTTCCGTCGCTTTGAATTCTTTCCGTCACTTTGATCATTCCATCCGTCGTTTTGCCCCTTCTTTCCGTCACCTTGGCTTTTCTTTCCGTCGCTCTAGTCTTTCTTTCCGTCGCTTTGAATTCTTTCCGTCACTTTGATCATTCCTTCCGTCGTTTTGCCCTTTCTTTCCGTCACCTTGACTGTTCTATCCGTCGCTCTAGTCTTTCCATCCGTCGCTTTGACTTCTTTCCGTCACTTTGATCATTCCATCCGTCGTTTTGCCCTTTCTTTCCGTCACCTTGACCGCTCTATCCGTCGCTCTAGCCTTTCTATCCGTCGCTTTGACTTCTTTCTGTCGCTTTGCCCTTTCTTTCCGTCACCTTGACTGTTCTATCCGTCGTTTTGCCCCTTCTTTCCGTCGCCTTAGCCTTTCTATCCTTCACTTTAACTGGTCTATCCGTCTTTTTTACTCCCTTCGCTCATAAAAAAAACGCCTCGAAAATTGAGACGTCTTCTCCCTCTATAAACCGCCTAAATAAGCAGCCTTTACTTGTTCACTCTCTTGAAGCTCTTTTGCTGTACCTGATAATACTATACGTCCTGTTTCAAGTACGTACGCACGATTTGCTACTGATAAAGCCATATTGGCATTTTGCTCAACAAGTAATACGGTTGTACCTTCTTTGTTAACTTGCTCAATAATATTAAAAATATTTTTTACCATGAGTGGCGCAAGTCCCATTGAAGGCTCATCCATTAATAACAACTTCGGTTTTGCCATTAATGCACGCCCCATCGCTAGCATCTGTTGCTCACCACCAGATAATGTACCTGATTGCTGTTTACGGCGCTCCAAAAGACGTGGGAATAATTCATACACATGCTCTAGATCTTTTTTGATGCCTGCTTTATCGTTACGGAGATATGCTCCAAGCTCTAAGTTTTCTTCAACGGACATATTGGCAAAAACACGGCGCCCCTCTGGAACATGTGAAATGCCTGATTTTACAATTGTCTGTGCAGCTTTCCCTGCGATAGAGAAGCCTTCATATTCAATGATGCCACCCTTTGGTTTTAATAAGCCTGACAATGTTTTTAATAATGTACTTTTACCAGCACCATTTGCACCGATTAACGTTACAATTTCACCCTCATTTACTTCTAAAGAGAGGCCCTTTAATGCTTGAATGTTACCGTAAAATACATCTATATTTTGTACTTTTAGCATTAGCTGATAACCTCCTCGCCAAGGTAAGCTTCAATTACCTTTGGATTATTGCGAATTTCTTCTGGTGTCCCATCAGCGATTAATTGACCGTGATCGAGCACGTATATACGTTCACAAATCCCCATAACTAAGCTCATATCATGCTCAATTAAAAGAATTGTTAAGCCAAATTCTTTACGAATAAACGCTATTAATTCCATTAAATCATGCGTCTCCTGCGGGTTCATCCCTGCTGCAGGCTCATCTAGTAAAAGTAGCTTAGGTTTCGCAGCTAGAGCACGAGCAATTTCTAATCGGCGTTGCATCCCATAAGGTAAATTTTTCGCAAGCTCATCCTTATAAACATCTAAGCCAAAGATTTTTAGAAATTCAATAGATTGATGCTCCATTTCTGCCTCACCTTTAAAATGATTCGGCAAGCGGAAAATGGAAGACCACATGGAATGCTTTGCAAGTGAATGGTTCGCTACCTTAACATTATCTAAAACAGATAGCTCTTTAAATAAACGAATATTTTGGAATGTACGGCTAATACCTTTTTGTGTTACTTGATATGGTGCAAGCCCATTTAACTTTACACTGTCAAATGTAATCGTGCCCTCAGTTGGCTTATACACCCCAGTAAGCATGTTAAAGCTCGTTGTTTTACCAGCACCGTTAGGCCCTATAAGACCTACTAGTTCTCCTTGATGTAGGTACATATTAACGCCCTGTACCGCCTTTAAACCACCGAATTGAATGCCCATGTTTTCAACATTGATAAGAAGGTTTCCAGTCATTATTTTGTACCTCCTTTTTTACCAAACTTAAATAAATCCGTAACTTCTTTTGTTCCCATCAAACCTGTTGGACGGTACAGCATTACGACTATTAATACTAAACTGTAAATAATCATACGTGTTTCTGGGAAGTTTGCTAGATATGCTGAGACGACTGTTAAGAAAACCGCAGCTATGACAGATCCTGAAAGACTTCCTAAGCCACCAAGAACTACATAGATTAAAATATCAAATGATTTTAAGAAACCGAAAGTTGTCGGTTGAATAATGTAAAAATTATGTGCAAAGATGGCCCCTGCAAGACCGGCGAAGAAGGAACCAATTGCGAAAGCTACAACTTTATAGTAAGTTGTGTTAATACCCATTGCATCTGCCGCAATTTCGTCCTCGCGAATCGAAATACATGCGCGTCCATGACGAGAGTTCGTAAAGTTCGAGATTACTAAAATTGTTAGAACAACACCTATGAATGCATAAGTCCAATTCGATAAATATTCAACCTGCATCCCTGCTGCGCCACCAACATAATCCGTATTTAAAAAGATAATACGAATAATTTCCGCAAAACCGAGCGTTGCAATTGCTAAATAGTCCCCCTTTAAACGTAACGTCGGGATACCTACAATTAAACCGGCTACTGCTGCTGCAAGTGCCCCTAAGAAAATTGCTAATGGGAACGGAAGCATTAATTTAGTTGTGATGATGGCAGAAATATATGCCCCTACCGCTAGGAAGCCTGCATGCCCTATCGAGAATTGACCAGTAATACCAATGACAATGTGCAAGCTGACCGCAAGCATGATGTTAATACACATTGTGATCAACATATTTTGATAGTAAATATCGAGAAAGTTCGTTGAAATAAGCACCTGTACAACTGCATAGATGACTAGCGCTAATACGGCATAACCCCAAAAAACTTTAGACTTTTTCATAATCACCGCTCACCTACACTTTCTCACGGGCATTTTTACCAAAGATACCCGATGGTCTGAAGATTAAAATTAAAATTAAAATAACGAATGCTGCTGCATCACGCCATAGAGAGAAACCAAGTGCACTTACTAATGATTCCACAACACCGAGCAACATACCGCCAACCATGGCACCAGGAATAATACCAATACCGCCAAGTACTGCCGCGATGAATGCTTTAAGCCCTGGAATAACACCCATTAATGGATCGATTTTTGTGTAATATACCCCAAAGATAACACCTGCTGCACCCGCTAAAGCTGAACCAA
Source organism: Lysinibacillus sp. RC46 (assembly GCF_041262385.1). Classification (NCBI taxonomy): domain Bacteria; kingdom Bacillati; phylum Bacillota; class Bacilli; order Caryophanales; family Bacillaceae; genus Lysinibacillus; species Lysinibacillus sp. RC46. The sequence continues at coordinate 82,604 of NZ_JBGCCF010000008.1, forward strand.
TTGCGAAGGTTGCTGAAATTGTATTATCTACATTAATGCCCATTAAACGTGCTGCATCGGCATCATGAGAAACCGCACGCATCGCTTTCCCGATTTTTGTTTTATGTACGATGAATTGTAAAAGAACCATCAGTACAATTGAGACAGATAAAATTAATATTGATATACTACTGATTTGAACACCGAAAATATCAAATGATTTATTTTTAATGACATCAGGATATGCCGCAGGTTGCGCACCTCTGAAGAAAATAGTTGTATATTCAATTAATAGCGATACACCGATTGCAGTAATTAAAGCCGCAATACGTGTGGCATTTCGCAAGCGCTTATAAGCAATACGTTCAATTAAAACACCAAAGATTGCACAGACTGCCATCGCCAATAACAGTGCTGGAAAGAAGCCAAGCTCCCATTTAGCAATTGCATAAAAGCCAATAAATGCCCCGATCATAAAGACATCGCCGTGGGCAAAGTTAATCAGCTTAATAATCCCGTATACCATCGTATACCCCAGCGCTATTAATGCGTAGATACTACCTAGTGAAATACCATTCACAAGCTGCTGTATCCATTCCATGAGCGTTCACTCCTTTTTATTTTTTGAAAAGTGCAAAAATAGGACTTACTTCTACATGTTATTATTGAAAATAGAGTAAATTGTGTCCTCTTAAAAAATTTTTTTGTTCTATCAATTTCGCCTTGGCGTAATTAGGTGTTTGGACACTGTAAAGGAACCATATCCGTATTCATCTCACCACCTTCAATGGTGGGAGCCTTTACTGAATGAAGATAAAACATAAAAAGGAAGGCGTGTTTCCCCGCCTCCCCTTGCCTAAAAAACATTAAGGATTAACTTTAGAGTTGAACACTTGTTTACCGTCTTCAAATTCAAGAACTGTTGCTGTTTTAATTGGGTTATGATTTTTGTCAACTGAGAAAGTACCTGTTACTAAAGAAAGATCTTTTGTGTCAGCTAAAGCCTTTTTAATAGCTTCCCCATCCGTAGAGCCTGCACGCTTAATAGCATCAGCAATGTAGTAAATTGAGTCATAGCCAAGTGCATTGAATGCATCTGGTGCTTTATCCTTGTTCGCTGCTTTAAACGCCTTTACGAAATCTTGAATTTTTTGATCTGGGTCTTCTGCAGAGTAGTGGTTTGTGATGTACGTGTTATTCAGCGCTTTCGCACCAGCTAACTCTACTAATGTTGGTGAATCCCAACCGTCAGCCCCCATCAGTGGTACATCAATACCCAATTCACGCGCTTGTTTTACAATTATACCTACCTCTTCATAGTATCCTGGAATAAAAATAAAGTCTGGCTTCTCTCCTTTAATATTAGTTAATTGTGTACGGAAATCAGTATCCTTCGCTACATACGCTTCTTCCTTTACAACTTTCCCACCATTTTTTGTAATTGTTTCTTTAAATGATTTTGCTAAACCTTTTGCATAATCAGATGCGTTATCCGCAAAAATAGCTACATTTTTAGCTTTTAATTCATTAGTAGCAAAGTTTGCTGCTACGATCCCTTGGAATGGATCGATAAAACAAGTACGGAATGCATACTCATTAATGCTACCGTTATCATTCACTGTAATGTTTGGAGCAGTACCAGAACCAGTAACGATTGGGATTTTATTTTTATTCGCAATTTGAACGGTAGCAACTGTATTACCAGAAGTTGCTGGGGCTAACATTGCTACTACTCTATCTTGCGTTGCTAGTTTAAGAGCTGCTGCAGTAGCCTCTGAGTTGTCAGACTTATTATCTACTTTAATAAGGTCAATTTTTTTACCGTCGATTCCGCCATTATCATTAATTTCTTTTACCGCAAGGTCTGCACCTAGAGCAATCGAAGAACCATAGGAAGCTACGTTACCCGAAAGCTCTAAGTTTGCACCGATTTTAATAGTATCACCGTCAGAAGAACCGCCACCGCCTGATGATGATCCTCCTCCTGAACTTGAACTATCTCCATTACCACAGCCAGCAAGAACGCCTGCAAGTAGTGAAGATGCAACTAGAAGTGAGCCAAACTTTTTAAGTTTTTTGTTCTCTCTCATAATTTATTCCCCCTAAGTTTTTTCAAATATTAGATATTTCTGATAATTATAAACAATCCACAGCATTTCCTCAATAACAAAAATAACCAAAATGACAATTCATAACTATCTATTACTAAATCAATATATTATTCAATTAAACCTTTTACATTGTAAAACATTCTTTATTTTTAGTCTAGAGTGATTTTTCTGTATAATTAGTAATTTAAGAATTATCTATTAATTTAGAACAAACATTAATATAAAACTATCATATTTGATTATTTTTTTACGATAAAATCTCGTTAAAAGAAGTCCTTTTTTCGAAAATTGCAAGATCTAAAATATAAAGCGTTCTGGCGAAGTATTAATTTGGAATTACCAATAACTATTTATTCCCAGGGAAATACAGTACTTAGAGGGCGCAATCGGAGTAAGATTTTTTAAAATTTGTCATAGTCGAATCTTATTAAAAAGCTTAGAGCTGGGTTATTTCTACAGCTCTAAGCTTTTTTCAATGCAAACACACAAAGTCGTTCGTTAATATTTGTTTCATTTTCAAGATGAACCTCATGGATTAATTCAAAAGGCGTCCCATGATGTAAAAACTGTAAATAATCATATGGTGGGTAATATAAAATAACATGAATTTCACGCATATGCTGTTCATAAGACTTCCATATATTATGAATAACCGTACGAAAAATGTGGATTGAAAATGGATTAAAAAAAAAGAAAACCGTGTCGCTTGGTTGAATAGCATAGTCCTCCGCTATTGAATGCATAAAGGAAACCGGAGATTGAGCACTCTTTTTTTGAAGATAGTTCCTTTTATTATTCTCAGCCTCTGCATAAAAACCTGCATCCATTTCTACCCCTATTGTCGGAATATGAAATTTATCATGTACATAAATAGGGACTCTCCCTTTTCCACATCCAATATCGATAAACACTGGATTATCAGGCATCTCATACTCAGAAAATAATTGTTCTAATCCAGCATATGGTGTTGGCTCATAACGATGGTAGTGAGCTAATTTAGGAAACCCATACTGTTCACCGACCGTATTAATATGCAAAAGCTTATCAAATTGTTGTTCATTCATATTAGTAGACTCCTCAAAAAAGAATGCTTTATTTTAGCACGATAAAAAGCAAAAACCATACCCAAAAGTTTTGGATATGGTTATTTTTTTAACGACCTCTTCTATTAAATTTTAAAACAAAGAGCAGTGCAACTATTAACAAGACAAAGCAAACAGCCGCTGTAAGAATTGTATTTTTATCGATAACTGTTCCTTGCTTTAGTTGCTCATCGCCTTGGTTTGGCCACATAGGTCCTCCATTTTTGTCAGGTCGTTGCATTGGACCACCACCATTTGGTCTGTCTCCCTGCTTATCACCGTTTTGATTAAATGGAGGGGCTTGTGAAGGATCAAAGTCATCTGGTCTTTGCATCGGAATGTTCATGTCACCCATTTCGCCTGGATTAGGCATTGCCATATTCCCTTGTGTTGTTGCTTCCACAACAAGTTCCCCTGACAGTTGCTTTAAAATAGATTCGGAGCGCTGTTTTGCAAATTCAGGAAGACTTTTTTCCCCTTCTACCGCTTCTATAAACTGTTCTGTTGTAGAGAATTTCGTAGGGTCTGCTTCCACATACGTCGTTAATAACAATGCTAATTTTTTGGTAATGTTTTGTATGTTTTCTTCTGTTAAGTAATTAGTCGCTATCTCTTCTAAATAGCCTTCATATTTAGCACGATACTCTTCATTTGAGAGTAAGGCATTTAATAGCGGGCTATCCTCTAATGTTGTACCAGATACTGGGGTAGTCACACTAAAGTTAATAGCGCTATCTGCCATAAGATCGCCGGACATACCCATCCCCATATTGATTCCACCCTTATCGAGGCCACCATTAGGACGTTCTCCTTGCTGTTGTTGAACACCATTATTCGGAAACTCCATGTCTGGTTTATCTAATTGCTCATTCGTCTGTGCATCTTCTGGTGCTTTCATATTGGCATCGGCTGGCATTTGAATATTGCCACCCATTCTACCACCTCCACCAAAGCCACCAAAGGACATATTATAATCCCAAGGTATGATAGAAAACACACCATCCTTCTCATACAAATAGTAATTGTGTTTCATATTGCTCTGATAACTATCAAGATTTACAATTGCCGTGTTCATAGCAAAATAACGCAGCATTTCATCGACATCAATATATTTTTCGATATTGCCGCCATTATTGATAGCTTTAATCATGTCAATGAATTTTGATTGATCGACATTACCTTCGTTCGTTTTTAAGCCAATTCCCGTATAATCAGCAATATCATCACTAATATATTTTAAATCACTGCCTGTCCCATCTGGCTTAAACAAAAATCCATCATTAGAGCCGTAGTTATTTGCCAGGAATGTTTCATCCACGGCTTCTACCCCTAAAAATAAACCTCTATCCTCACCATTCACTGTGACATACATATATGAATGAGCGGGTGTAGGTAATCCCATTTGTTCCATCAGCTCATAAGAAATATATTCTCGCATTAACGTTGAATCACTGAAATTATTATTTAAATTTAATTTTTTCAAGCCGTATAAGCTTTGTGTATCATCGTAATAATCGAAATCTATTTTTAAGCTATATCGATCCGAGTCGCTATTTGCAACCGAGTTCAGTGATGAACTTCCTTTTGTACGAATAGCTACATTCTCTATTCTCTTGCCATCTACTGTGATATTAGCTTGCTTCAACTCCTTATCTGTTGCACTTTCTAGCATGTCAGCCCAATCTTCCTCGGCTATTTCAATATCTACTGTTGTTACTTTATTTTTATTAAACACAATAGACTCATAGGAAAACTCGGTATTTTTTGTTTCAATGCCGGTTTTTGGGAGCACTGCAGACACAACAACAAAGAGGAGTAGCAGAATTGCCATACTAATATAGACAACCCGTGTTTTAATCATTATCAGCACCTCTCTTCATAGTTAGAAAACTCCTCTAGAGTGGTTACTAAGCAGTGAAATTACCATCATAACTAAGCATTACTGCTGATTTTACTCCAGGTACTTTTGTAAGATTGTCCATCAATTTTGTATCATTTTGTTTAACACGAATTTCATAGGTTGTTTCGATTTCAACATCCGACATAATAGATTTTGATTTTAAAGCGAATTTTTTAGACTGTGCCGCAATAATATGCTCCACTTCCTCACAAGCAAAATCTTCTTCAAATTTCACAATTAAAAGATATGGATTCTCCACAGTAATTTTGTTCACTAACACGAGTAGTACGAGACCAATTAGAACGGCACCGATTATAACAAGTGGAATAAATCCTGCACCGCAAAGAATCCCAGAAACTATTGCCCAGAAAATATATACTAAATCCATAGGATCTTTAATAGGTGTACGGAAACGCACGATTGATAGTGCACCAACCATACCTAACGATAACAGCACATTTGAACTTATTCCCATAATCACTAGTGCTGTTGCCATTGTCATAATGAGTAGCGAAATATTGAAGGAATGCGAGTAAATTACTCCGTTAAAGGTTTTCTTGTATACAGCGTAAATAAACAGGCCTACAAAGAATGCTACAACTAACCCTAAAAGTGAATCTATTAATGAAAATGATGTTGTTTTCTCTAAAAAGCTGGATTTAAAAATATCGTTAAATTTTATAGTATCCATTGTTTAATTCTCCTTTATACATACATACGACTAAGCTGATATTTCGAATATGCCTCAGCACGTGTATCTACTGATTGTAATAAGTACTTAATAATATCCGGCAAGTACTCATCGTATTTCACTTCTAAAATAACTAAGTTTGGCTCAAGTACATCAACCATCGGTAGCTTCGGATTAAACATATCTGTATTACGTAGGCTCGACTGTACTTTACTATCAAATGTGACACGCACATTTCCAAAGGGATAGATGTAAGCCTCACGCTCGTAATCGACAACTGTCATTGGTTTCAATTGGTGATACTTCATGTCCTTATATAAATCTTGAATTAACGCTCGTTCGTCTTCCTCCATCCAAGCATTATCCCCACCACGCATTTTTTCATATTCCTTTTGGGATATGGCACACTTCGTTTTAAAGGTTAAATTATTTCGTTTGCTTTTTCGCTCCAAATTTATAGTCGTAGTGGATTTACCGTAAATTCGTACTCGATATTTATCTCGATTGATATAACCCTCTTTTTTTTCATTTAGAACTTTGTTTTCAAAATTATCAAAGTATGTGCTGCGAATTAAATACTTACCATTCATCCCAGCATGCTTATCTCGCTGCATTACATGCTGTAGCTTAGTTTTTAGCAATGTATAGTCCGGATAGGAGATAGCCTGTTTAATCTCCTTTCGACCGTTAGGATTAAACGAGGTAAGAGTAGGCATATAGTTCACTCCTTACATTTTTTCTATTTTGTATTGCTCTTGTTTATCAGCTAACCAAGATGCGTATTCCTCATTTATGCGATCCTCCAGCACAGTCGCATAAACTTCATCTTTTACATCCTCGAATACGGCCTCTTCTGCAGGTACTTTTTCGGTTACTTTAATGATGTGATAACCTTCTGACGTTTGAACAATATCACTGACGCTACCTTTTTCAAGGCCAAATGCGGCTTCTTCAAATTTCTCATCCATCTGTCCTCGACTAATATAGCCTATTTCCCCACCAGCCTCATTCGTTGATGAATCGATTGAATATGTTTTTGCTAGCTCCGAAAAATCCTCACCAGCTTTTATTTTTGCTAGCACATCCTTTGCTGTTGCCTCATCCTCCAATAAAATATGGCTAGCTACAATCTCTTCCTTTTGTCCATAGCTATCCTTATTGTTTTCAAAATATTGAGCTACTTCCTCATCTGATATGTCAATGCTTTCAGCAATTACATTTTTGGTAAGTTGATATATGCGAATATTATCCTTCACACTCTGCTCTGTCAGTCCGTTCACCTCTAGTGCCTCTTGTAATGATTCTTCCCCACCATACGACTCGGCTAACTCCTTATACTCTTCCTGAATAGAGTCCTCGGATACAGAAACACCCACTTTCTTCGCCTCTAGTTCAACTATTTTATTGGTAATTAGTGTCTCTAGCACCTCTGTACCGTATTGTTCACGCAATGCGTCATCTAGTTCTGTTTGTAAAATCTTTTCACCATCAACCTTCGCCACATAATCGCTACTCTCACCACAACCGACTAGTAGTATTAATAATGCTGCAGGTAAGGTTATCATTTGGAAAAACCTTTTGTTTCCGGTCATCCTTGATCCCGTCCTTTCTTTTGGTTTCTCGTTTACAATGCTTACTATAAAGGCCTAATGTGTCAGTCAGATGTCAGCTTTACATTTCCTTCAAAAAAACTTTACAAAAAAAAGCTACCACGCCTTTTAGAGCGAAGTAGCCTTTTTCAGTGTTATTTCAAAGCATGTTCCTGATGAATTACTGTCAATTAGTCGTAAATCACCGCCTATAGATTGCGCCATCATTTTACTAAGTGATAATCCTAAGCCTAAGCCTCGGACCGCATATTTTTTATTTTCGCCTCTATAAAAACGTTCAAAGATAAATGCCTGATCTTCCTGAGGGATACCATGTCCTGTGTCCTTTACAGTAATGAAGACAGCATCCTCTTTTTCCACCAGCGTAATGATGACAATCCCTTCCTGCATTGCTTGCTTTGCATTCGTCAATAAATTAGTAACTATTTGCTGTATACGTACAACATCCGCCTGAACATCAACGGAGTCTGCAAGGAAATCCATTTGTATTTTAACATTTTCGTCATCCTGCATTACTTCCCATTGAGCTACAGCATCACGCACTAACTGATTAACATTCATTGTTTCAAGCTTTACTGGAATTGCATCTACCGCAAAATGATTATAAGCTAGCAAATCACCGACCATCGTTTTCATTTTCGTCGTTTCTACTAATGCCATTTGAATAAATTCACTAGCATCCTGACCTGTAACGACTCCATCTTTCACCGCCTGCAATAACCCACTAATTGACGTAACCGGTGTTTTTAGCTCGTGGGTGACGCCCGCTAATAATTCTGTTCGAGTCTTTTCTAATTGTTCTAGCTTATTCGCCATTTCTTTAAAAGAAGTAACGAGCTCATAAATTTCTTCTTCCTTACTATTTTGAGGCAAATCAAATGTATAGTTTCCTTCTTGCACTTGCTTTGCAGCTTCGGCAACCTGTTTTATTGGGTGTGCTAGACGTTTGGATAAAAAATAAATAGCACCCCACCCCAATACAGCAAGTGCTCCAATAAGTAATGCCAGTAGCCCGTATGCTTGGTTAACCTTCGTTAAATTCTCCTTTTTCTCTAAGACAAGCACCCAGCCAACTTCCTTATTGTCCCTTTCAAGTTTTCTTTTTACGACATATTGAACTAACTCTTGTCCCTCACTCGTTACAGTTATTTTCTTTGTCCCTTCTTCACCATCCAGTATGTTGGCAACATTTTTTTCACTTCCTGGAGGCATCGGTCGATTGCTACTTACTATATTACCCGCCGTATCTACAACATATAAAACGGGATCAATTTCTCGCATAGTAGATCGCTCACGGTTACCAATAAACCCTGGAATACCAATCATAGGTCCATTATTTTGGCCAGAAGTATCTGTTAGGCGAAATACAGTCTCCTCAGCTATAAATTCCATCATCTCTAGTCGATTTTGAAACGTCGTATGCCGAATCCATGCCGCAGAAATAAAAGAGATAATAGCTAGACCTACAAAGAGAGTTAATAAATAGCGGCTTGTCCAATAGTTGCGTAAAGATATTCGCTTATTTTTTTTGAACACTTAGCTGATACCCCAATCCACGTAGTGTCTTTATTTCTCCCTCTTCCTCATCCCATTCCTTAAGTACCTTTCTTAGTCGCTTCACCGCTAAATCCACCGCTCTATCACTACCTTCATATTCCCAGCCCCAAACTTGATCAATAAGTTGGTCACGTGTAAAGGTTTGGTTTGGATGCTCGGCCAAAAATAAAAGTACAGATAAATCTCTAGGCGTTAAGATGATTTCTTCTCCCTTAAGTAGCACTCGATGGGCTTTCATATCAATCTCTAGCCCACCAAAGCGTTTTATTTCTGAAGATTCACGGCTCCCTTTACCGCGCCTTAAAACTGCCTTGACTCTTGCCACTACCTCATCAGCTATAAATGGCTTTGCAATATAATCGTCTGCTCCTTGATCGAAACCCTCTAATCGATAATTTACATCGCCTAATGCCGTTAGCATGATCACTGGACAAGAGCTAACTTCTCTAATTTCCTTTAAAATTAACCAACCGTTTTTTTCTGGTAACATAATATCAAGTAATACTAAATCAGGCTGAACCTCTTGAAATATATCCAATGCCTGACCGCCATTAAAACATTGCATAACATCATAGCCTACTTTTTTCAAATATGCCTTCAAAACTTGGCTAATTGCATATTCGTCTTCTACTACTAATATTTTTGCCATGCCCTTTCACCTCGTCACCAGTTCATTCGTATTTTCATTATATCATCGGATTATGTCAGTTAAATGTCAGGGTCTAATGAGACTGTTCATACTTATAGTGGTGCATCAAATATCGAGCTATTTGCAATTTACATGGCTCTTCTATTGACAATGTCTTCCTAGGCGAATTATCATTGATTGCGAATGATAATCATTGATAATTCATTCGTATAGTTAACTAAAAAATGATTAGGGGGGAAAGCATGATTATTGTTACAAATCGTATTCAAGTCAAACCCGGCTTTGCTGCAAAAATGGCACCGAACTTTACAAAACCAGGACCTCTACAGCAGTTTGAAGGTTTCCATAAAGTGGAGGTATTAGTTTCAACTGATGATCCCACTTATGACGAAATGAGCGTCAATATGTACTGGGAGTCTAAAGAGCATTTCCAAGCTTGGCGTAATAGCGATGCATTCGCCGCAGCTCATCACCGTTCTGGACAAAGTGCTGAGGGAGGAAAACCTGAAAACAGTCCACTTATCGGTAGCAAAATAGTTATAGCTGAATTAGCTTCTTCGATTGAAGCATTACGCTAATTTTTAACTTCTTTCAGCAGGCTGAAAGAAGTAACAACTAAAATATCTTCTGATTCTATCTAAAAAAGATCCTGCATTTTTGAAAATGCAGGATCTTTTTGAATTATTGCATGAAAATAACTAAAACATAGCCAAGTATTGATAAGCAAACCGAACCGATAAATCCTGCAATAAACGCTTTTACGCCTAATTGTTTAAAGGTTTTTATGTCTACATTTAAACCTAGTCCAGCCATCGCCATCCCAATTAAAATATAAGCGATATTTACAAATGTTTGCGCTACATTAGCTGGTACAATCCCTAACGAATTAATAGCACTCATCGCTAAAAACCCAAGGATAAACCATGGAATTATCGACAGTGAAAATCCTTCTTTTTCCTGCCCCTTATCAATTCTTCGATATAAAATACCGATGACTATGGCTACTGGTACAAGCAATGCGACACGTGTTAGCTTCACAATAACTGCCATATCAATAGCTTCATTTCCACCAGCTGAGGCTGCTGCAATAACATGAGCAATTTCATGTAGAGTGCCTCCCGCAAAAATACCATATTCAGTAGGAGTTAAGTTAAATACAGAGTATAACACCGTGTAGACTAATGTGAATACAGTCCCTAATAATGCGACTATCGCTGCGCCCACTGCCGTTTCTTTTTCATTCGCTTTAATTTGAGGAGCAATAGCGACAACAGCAGCAGCCCCACAAATAGCTGTACCACAAGCTGTTAATATGCCTAGCTTCTTATCTACATGAAATACCTTCGTTAAGCCATATACAACCACTAAAGCAAATACTAGATTAATAAAAGCAATAAGAAAAACACTCGCTCCAGCATTGTAAATATCCGCTAAGTTTAAACGCATACCCAGAAAAATAATGCCGAGGCGTAATAATTTTTTACTTGAAAATGTTATGCCTGTTTGCCAAGAATCCTGCACCTTAAAGGCTGCTCTCCAAGCCATACCTAATATAATGGCAATGACAAGCTGCCCTAAAATTGAGAAGAAAGGAAATGTCGAAATATATTTTGCTACTAAGGCAATAATGAGTGTCAACAAGATCCCCTTCATAAACGCTGGGGTTAGGAAACTTTTTAACCTCTGCTGGCCATTATCCATGTTGTTCACTTCTTTCATCCTTGATAATTATTACTTTATTAAAAAGTTAATCATCAGTAAAATACATATATATAATCGTAATTATTAATATTTCTAATAATAGGAGTGGTAATATGCAATTTGATGCTTTAAAAACGTTCATCACACTGGTGGAGGTCAATAATTTTACGAAAGCCTCCGAAATACTTCATATTTCACAGCCAAGTGTCAGTTTACACATTAAAAACTTAGAACAAGAATTTCACACGACTTTATTTATCCGTTCACCAAAATCTGTACAAATCACACCAACTGGAGAAATTTTATATAAACGAGCAAAGCAAATGATGGCCATTGCCGAGGCAGCAAAGGAAGATATTTTAACCTATCACCATGAAATTCAAGGTACACTTGTGATTGGCGCTAGCTTTACCATTGGGGAATATATATTACCTCCTATCATTGCCAGCTTGCAACAGCAATTCCCTCAGCTAGAGCTTCAAGTTATTATTGGCAATACGAAAGAAATCATTCAATATACAAAATTATTACAAGTCGATATCGGTCTTATTGAAGGACAAGCACACGACCATGAACTTCTTATTAAACCGTTTATGCAAGACGAGTTATTTATTGTCAGCGCGAGTAATCACCCTCTTGCAAAGGAGTCAACGATTACAGTTTCGGACTTACAGCAGCAAAATTGGGTTGCACGTGAAGAAGGCTCTGGCACACGTTATTATTTAGATCATTTATTTAGAGCAAATGGGCTCCAAGTACGTTCACTTCTTACTATTAGTAGCAATCAAGGTGTGAAAGAAAGCGTTATACAGGGGCTTGGACTTTCATTACTGTCCGCTAGTGTCATTGAGCGTGAATTAAAAAATGGCGATATAAAAATCTTACCCCTCGAGGAACAGCATTTTATCCGAACATTTTCTTATTTGTGCTCGCCTACAATAAAAAATAAACGCAATGTCGACATTCTTTTAGAGGCACTATTAAAAAAAGCTTAGCGACTAGTAATTCGCTAAGCTTCATGTTGTTGAAAAGCTATTATGTGTCAGAAGATATATACTATGTGAAGTGGTTGATTGGAGTGGAAACTGGGCGACTCCTTGGGGATCAGCAATAGAGGAACGAAGGCTAAAACCATCACGTCCTGTGATAAAGCCTTCGTGACCAACATCGTGTTGGCCCGAGACCCTGCAGCGAAGCGGATGTTTTCTGTGTGAAAGCGTAGCGACAGCAACAACAAATGTTTTCTGTAGCGAAAGCAAAGCGGCAGCTACAAAGCGCCCAGTAGAACGGAAATCAACCTCTCGTTTTGCAGAAGAGCCATACTTTATTTAATGTGACAAAGATTCCCTTCACCATTTTGGTTTTCAACACTACTCGCTAAGCTCACTTTATAATTCTTGGATTTAGACGTTTACGCTCCTGCTTATGCTCAATAATTTCTACAAATTTCAACGCTGCTCGAGATAAAGGTACGCTTTTCAAATAACACATGCCAATGCTCCGATTTGGTATACTTTCTGTTAATGTTAGCTCATATAAAAATCCTCGCTGCAAATAATCTTTAGAAAATTCTTTCGTTACACAAGCAATTCCTAAATTACTGCGTGCAAATTCCAGCACTAGATCATGTGAACCAAGCTCAAACTCAGGTTCAATGAAGATCCCTCTTGCAAATAAATAATCTTCTACATACTTTCTTGAATTTGATTTTTTCTCTAAAAATACAAGTGGAAACTTTAACAGATCCTCAAAGCTTAAGCTTTTTGATGCCAAGGTTTTGTACTTTTCGCCGCATACAAAAATATCCTGAACCTCGGTGCAAGCTGTTAACTGTAATGTCTGATCTTCTATCGGAAAATTACAAAGTCCTATATCAACCTCACCAGATTTAATAAAGTTACAAATTTCCGAAGTCGTTCCATTTAACATTTGTAATTTGATATTTGGATACATTGTATGAAACGTCTCTAGATAAGGCATTAAAAAGAAACGAGAAATAGTGTCCCCTACTCCAATTTTCAATTGACCTGTTGTTAAATTTTTAAATTCTAGCAGCTTCTCCTCACCAGCATCTAAAAGGCCTAACGCTGAATTTGTATACTCATATAAAAGTTTACCCTCAGTTGTTAACGTCACCCCTTTAGGTGTACGGTTAAAAAGACGTGTACCTAGCTCCTTTTCTAATTGCATCATGGCTTGGCTAACAGCTGGTTGAGTCATATATAAATCTTTAGCTGCACTTGAAAAGCTATTATTTTTAGCGACAATACTAAAAACGCGATATAAATCTAATTTCCCTATCATATAAGCACCTCTTATAGCTATTATACGAACTATTAATTTTACTTATATCACTAAAGGAGCGTATAGTAAAACTATATTGGTTTTATTTAACATACATTTACCTATTTAATAAGGAGAGATTATTTTGGATCGTGTAGTTGGTACAGTAGTAAGAGGTCTTCGTGGTCCAATTATTAACGAAGGCGATAATATTGAGCAAATCGTTGTTGATACAGTATTAAATGCAGCAAAGATTGAAGGCTATTCCATTGAAGATCGTGACATTGTCACAGTAACAGAATCTGTCGTTGCGCGTGCACAAGGTAACTATGCATCCATTGATGATATCGCAACTGACGTAGCTGCTAAATTTGGCGATGATACTGTTGGTGTTATTTTTCCAATTCTAAGCCGTAATCGTTTCGCTAACTGCTTACGTGGTATTGCAAAAGGCGTAAAAAAGGTTGTTCTTATGCTTAGCTATCCATCTGATGAAGTTGGGAATCACCTAGTTGATATCGATGAGCTAGATGTCAAAGGGATTAATCCTTGGACAGATACTTTAACTGAGGTTGAATTCCGTGAGCATTTCGGCTATAAAAAACATACATTTACAGGTGTAGATTATATCGAATATTATAAAGAGCTGATCGAAGCTGAAGGTGCTACTTGTGAAGTTATCTTTTCAAATAACCCAAAAACAATTTTAGATTTTACGAAGAGTGTTTTAACTTGTGATATTCATACACGCTTACGTACGAAACGTATTTTAACGGCAAATGGCGCTGAAAAAGTATACAGTCTTGATAATATTTTATCTGTATCTAATAACGGTTCTGGCTTCAATGCGGAGTATGGTCTACTTGGTTCAAATAAAGCTACTGAAGATAGCGTAAAATTATTCCCACATACTTGCCAACCAATCGTTGATGGCATCCAAGCAAAACTCAAAGAAGCTACTGGTAAAACAGTTGAAGTAATGGTTTATGGTGATGGTGCATTTAAAGATCCTGTGGGCAAGATTTGGGAGTTAGCTGACCCAGTTGTTTCACCAGCTTTCACTGCTGGATTAGATGGCACGCCAAACGAAGTAAAGCTAAAATACTTAGCAGATAATGATTTTGCGGATCTTCGCGGCGAAGAATTAAAAGCAGCAATTTCTGAGTATATCCAAAACAAAGACGAAGATTTAACTGGGCAAATGGCAGCTCAAGGTACAACACCTCGTCGTTTAACAGACCTAATTGGTTCACTATCTGATCTAACTTCTGGTTCAGGTGATAAAGGAACACCAATGATTTATATTCAAGGTTATTTCGATAACTATACAAAGTAATTTCCAAAAAAAGTGCGAGCTAGTTGCTCGCACTTTTTCTATTGAAAGATTCATTAGCTATAATATTAATTCACTTTTGAAACACTAAATATTACACCAGCAGCTTGATCATATTTTAAATTATAACGAATCTTATTTTTCTCTACAGTTGTTTCATTCTTTTGATATTCATAACTTTCGTCAAACAAACGTAAATCCTTCAAAACAGCGCCAATCTCGTTTTGGTTTAAGATGGGGTTTGTCATACCAATTAACAACCCCATAGAAAGTATGATATCCATCCCTTCGCCTTGCCCCACCATAACCAACTCATGTACTGCGCCTTTTTCATCAATATTTTCAATTAAAGTAATATCCTTACCCAACTTCGAAGTAATTGTTTCTTCTTCTTTTTTTATATTTTCAAGAGAATACGAGAAGTCTAGTTTTTTAATTTCTTTATTGAATGCCTCTATAAATTCTTCTTGGTTACTATAAAGAGGCAGCGTTGTTGCCATTCCAATTATCATCGGAGAGACAAAGTAGACACCGGCTATTGCGGTAGCTATAGTACGTTTCATTTTAGTAAGACGTCCCTGTTTCCACATAAGAAATACACCCAAAGGAGGAAAAATAATTAACCAAAACCACATAAACCAAGCTGTTTTAAAAATCGGGGTTCTAAGTTTTAACTCTGATTTATGCAGCATCTTTCTTTCCCCCTTTTAACAATTCTTCAATGTTAACATTAAATATAAATTTCCTAGCATTATCTGTACCCTCATGTAAGGAGTCTTTTAATATATTTACAATATTTTCATCATAATGTGAGTTGTTTTCATCTTCCATTAAATGATTAAAAAGAGACGTCCCTTCAAAATCCGTTGTCTTAATATCAAAACTTTTTAGTAGTAATTGTTCGCCTTGTATTCGCTGGATTTTCTTTTGATATTGTGAGATTAATGTTGGCGTTTCTGTTTTTTTGACCAATAATTTATAAAGCTTTTTAGCATCCCCATACTGCTTTTGGTGAAATGCTTCTTCTGCATCACTCGTTAAAGACTCTACCGTTTCATTATAAAAAGATTTAATTTTATCTAAATCTTTTATCTTCTGAGCCTCTTGGATAAAGCTGAAAGTTTTTTCGTACTCTTTTTCATCTCTAGCATTTGTTGCTTTATAAAGCAATTCATTGATTTTCTCGTTCTCTTCTATTTGTTTTAATAAACCATTAGCCTTTAGCTTATTCTCGTCGCTAGCATGTCGATTTTCTTTTATATAAATCGCATAATCTTTAGCTATTGAATAATCCCCTGCATTACTCTTAGATTCAGCCAACTGATAAATAGCATTCATAGAATTTTGAATAAGGCTATCTGTCTTACTACTACTTTTATTCAATTCATAAATCTTTTCAAGTTCAGTAATAGCTTTCTTATAATCTCCACTATTATATAAATCCGCTGCTGTTGTGTAATAGTTTTCCGCCTTCACTTGATCCTCATCCACTTTTGGCTCTGGCGTTGAGGTTACAGATTTTGTTGGGGCAGGCTTTGATGTACTACTGCTACCACTGGATGTTCCACTACTACCGTTGGATGTACTACCGCCATTATGATAATGATACTCTCCATTTTTTAATCCCCATTTTGCGCAGTTAGTTCGACAGGTATGTCCTCCATTGCTATCAGTTCTGCCTGGATGGGCACTTGCTGTATACGGTGGCAGAAGTAAAAAACAGCATGCTAAAATACTAATTATCGACAAATAACCATTTCTCACCATTTTTACCTCCAATCTATAATAATTGCTATATTTTATAATATCATATTACCCCATTACGTATAGTACGATTTCGCTATTCTCCATTCCGATCTAAAAAATCAAATAATACAAGTGAGAAACTGGAGTGCGTTTAGTTTTTGAGGGGAAAATCTAAAATATGATAGATATACTAAATTATTTATTTAAAATTACCTATGGAGCAGGGGGGTATTTTATCCTGTTCATAGAAAAACCCCCTAAGTATCCTTTTTACATCGTCTACTTAGAGGGAACAAATTCTATTATGTCATTTCATGTGAGGGTGACAGGAATCGAACCTGTAAATCCCTATAAAGGGACACGCTGCCGCTGATTACTTCCTCAAATTCATTATATATTATTAATTTCATGTTAAAGAATTATTTTTTCCTCAGTCCTTTTGTTTTATAGTAGGTATACCTTACCTTTTCAAATCATACTTATTTCAACTGATTAGGGATTGCTTCTTCATTTAACTAATGTTCGCTTATTCTGCATAATGGACTGTTTTCATACATATATATTATAAAAAGCTCCACATATTTGGACCAGCTCTGGATTAGTGAGATAAATTGCTCTTTTGAGATTTCGCCCAGGCTACTTCATGTACATTATGAACCTCTTCTACCCCTCCCCCCATATTAGAAACTCTATATCTCCTCTCAGTTTTCCCATTATCACTATCGGAACTTTTCTCTTTCTTTGTTTTTTTTTGATATACAAAATAAAAAAACAACATCAAAATAATAATATATAATTTTCACACAACACAACGTTTTACCTATCGTGAATACCCGGCGTTCCTATTCAATATTTGTCGCACCAACAATAAAAATTTGACTTTCAGCAACATTCGAACACTCACATAAAACACGGAATACTATTCGCGATTTCTACCTCTCAGCGTCACCAAGTAACTCTTAACGCCCATCGCATCACTTGAAAGAATAAGCGCATTTTCGCTTTTCGCTAGACCCTTAACCAAGATTATTTTTGAGGTTCGAGGGATAAAATGATGTAAGTTAGGTATGTCATCCGTTAAAACGTATACCATGAATATAAGTTGATTGGAATAGAGGCTGAGTAACTCCTTGGGGATCAGCGTCACAGATGAGATCCTAGAGAGAGCAAATGGACAACTCCTTCGCGACCAACATCGTGCTGTTGCCGCTGCCGCTTCGTTTTCACACAAAAACATTTGTTTGCTCAAGCGGCTCATCGGACGCCCCAAGAAAGCGCCCAGTCAGAAAGGGAAACAACCTCACATTATAATAAAAAATCACATGCTTAAAAGGGGAGAAAACAGGCTACAAAAAAGGGCTGTTCCAACTTTTTCGGAACAGCCTTTTTTATTAAAAAATTGATTTTCTCTTATAACTTTATTATATCATAAATTTGCCAAAATTACTAGACTATACTTCTTTCTGAAATAGCTGTATGATAAATTTCCCGATTCTAAATCCATATTGAAAGGAATGTGAGTAACATTGGAAAAGCAATATGAATGGACAGAAGAAAAACAGTATCTTGCTCTTTGTTTAAACACAGTTGATCATAAAAAAGAGGAGTTACTACAAAAAGAAAAGGCTGTTAAAGACAATGTTTTAGCGTTAAAGAAAACCTTTTGGGACGACGTTAGAGTGAATTTAGATACGCCTGAGGATATAGACGAAACCTTTTATGCTATCAAACAACAGGCAGAGCTCTTATCTGATTCCCAGCATGCTCAGCAACGTGTCATCAAGGATGTAAAAATTTATGACCGTTTACTGCAATCACCCTATTTCGCTCGCATTGATTTTTTACAGGATGATCATAACGAACCTTTAAAGATTTATATCGGTGTAGCAACCTTAATGGATGAAGAGAATGAAAACATACTAATTTACGATTGGCGAGCCCCTATATCAAGTATGTATTATGATTACACCCCTGGCCCCGCTACTTATGAAACGGCGACTGACGAAATTCAAGGTGAGATGCTTTTAAAACGGCAATTTATCATTAAAAATGGCCAATTACAATCGATGTTTAATACAGGTTTAACGATCGGTGATGACTTATTACTCGATATTCTCGCTCAAAATGCAAACGAACATATCCGCAGCATCGTAGCAACGATTCAAGCTGAGCAAAATAAAATAATTCGACATGTCAGCACTCCTTATCTAATCGTAGAGGGTGTCGCGGGTAGTGGAAAAACGGCTGTTGCTCTCCAACGTGTTGCTTATTTGTTATATCATTATCGAGACCAAATTACTGCTGATCAAATTTTATTGATTACACCTAATCAGCTCTTTAATCAATATGTTCATACCGTTTTACCGGATTTAGGTGAAGACAATATGCAGCAATTAACCTTCTCCGAATATGCAACAAAACGTTTAGGTCGACAGTTCCAATTGGAATATCCTTATGAGCAATTGGAGTCACTTTTAACAGAGCAAGATGACTCACTCTACCAAATGAAGCTTTCGATTATTTCTTTTAAAGCTAGCCTCCAATATCGAGAATTGATGGACAAATATATTGAGCACCTTACAAATGAAGGTTTGCTGTTTAAAAATATTGTTTTTCGCGGAGAAAGAATTATTACAGCTCAAGAAATTGCTGAATACTTTTATTCGTTCAACGCCACAATGCCTATCCCAAATCGACTGCAGTTAGTGAAAGAATGGTTATTACAACGATTATCGAAAATTGAAAAAGCAGAACGGGCAAAAGAATGGGTAGAAGAAGCCAGTGAACTTTTAGACATTGAAGAATATACAAAAACCTATAGCGAGCTTTTACATGAAGGTCGATTTTCAGAAAATTCTTTTGATGATTTCGAGCAAGAACGCAAGAAATTAGCCATCCAAATTGTCAAAAAACAGTTCAAGCCACTTCGTCAATCTGTGAAACAATTAAAGTTTGTTCACATATTAGGCATTTATCGACAATTGTTTGAGATGAACTATACGATTCATCAGCAATTACAGAACTTTTTGCCCGACCATTGGGAAGAAATCTGTCAACATACACTCCCTAATTTAGCAAAGCGCATTATTTCATATGAAGATACCGCTCCATTTTTATATTTGCAGGACAAAATAGAAGGTCAACGAACAAATACGATGATTCGCCATGTTTTAGTTGATGAAGCACAAGACTATTCTCCATTTCAGCTATTTGTATTACAACAATTATTCCCACGTGCACGTATGACTATATTGGGCGATGGACATCAAACCATCCATCCTCATACCTTTAAAAACCCTTCCCTGCTAACGCCACAATTGTATGGTGAACAAGCAGAAAAAATGATATTGACGAAAAGTTATCGCTCAACAAAACAAATTATTCAACTAACTTCGAAGATTTTACATGAAGGCGCCAAAGTAGAAGCCTTTAATCGAACTGGTCCCGAACCGACTATCACGATTGTTCCAAACGAAATAGATTTAATTGAACAGCTTGTCGAAAAGATTAACAGTTTGTCCCTAAAGTTCGAAACAATTGCAGTCATCTGTAAAACAGAGCAAGAATGTACAATGGTTTTTGATCAAATGAAAGACCAAGTAGATCTTCAACTCATTACCCATGATACAAATCAATTTAAAAAAGGAATTTTACTGTTACCTGCTTATATGGCAAAAGGAATTGAATTTGATGCTGTCTTGCTATACAATGCTTCCGCAGCTAATTATTCTAGAGAAACAGAACGTAATTATTTCTACACAGCTTGTACACGAGCTATGCACGAATTGCATGTCTACTCAATTAATGAGTTAACACATTTTTTAAAGCTTTAATTTCAAAAAAGAGAATCCACAAGCTTCCATGGAAGGCTTGCAGATTCTCTTCTTTTATCATCTAAGTTAAATGTAGTAAGTATAATCCTCTGGAATAACACGTTTTAAGAATTTTTTCGTGCGCTCCTCTTTCGGATTAACAAATATATCATGAGGATTTCCTTCCTCTACTACGACACCACCGTCCATAAAAATCACCCGGTTTGCTACGTCTTTTGCAAAGCCCATTTCATGTGTGACCACAAGCATTGTTGTTCCTTCTGCTGCAATGTTCTTCATAACCTGAAGGACTTCTCCTACTAGCTCTGGGTCAAGTGCAGAAGTCGGTTCATCAAATAAAATAATATCAGGATTTAATGCTACTGCTCGTGCAATACCGACTCGCTGCTGCTGACCTCCTGACAATTGACTTGGATAGGCATCATATTTTTCTGATAAGCCTACTTTATCAAGCGCCTTTTTGCCAACTTCAATCGCTTCTGCCTTCGGAATTTTACGTCCTATAATAAGCCCTTCTGTCACATTTTCTAGCGCTGTTTTATTCGTGAAAAGATTGTAGTTTTGGAATACAAAGGCTACACGCTGACGAATCGAATGTACGTCCTTCTTCTTCACATTTTGAAAATCTACTTGGATATCACCAAATGTCGCATGTCCTTGGTCAGCCTTCTCTAAAAAGTTAATGCAACGTAATAATGTTGTTTTTCCTGAGCCGCTTGGGCCTAAAATAACAACAACATCGCCTTTATCAATGGCTAAATCGACACCCTTTAAAATTTCATTGTCTCCAAATGATTTATGAATATTTTTAATTTCTAACATACTCGTTCACCCCTTAGGCTTTTGCCACTTTGAATTTACTTAAATGTTTTTCATATCGTTTAAAGATGTATTCAACTGTACTACATAAAATTAAGTACACTATGAAAATATCAATATATGCTTCTACGTAATTGTAGCCAACATTTGCAGCCACCTTAGCCTTTAATGTAATTTCAGGTAAGGACATTGCATAGCCTAAAGACGTCGCTTTAATGAGATTGACTGTAGCCGTACAAATATTTGGCATAGCTACTACTAAAGCCTGCGGAATAATAATACGGCGATAGGCTTGAAATGTTGTTAAGCCTACTGCATGAGCAGCCTCTAGCTGACCTTTTTCAATCGTACTTAAAGCAGAACGAAATACCTCAATTAATATTGCCGTTGTACTAAATGCGAAGACGATAAATGCATACCAAATCGGATTGATTTTATAAATATCGTAGGCAATATTATATTTTTCAAAAATCATTTTAAGTAGTAATGGGATACTACTATAAATAATAAAGATTTGAATGATTATAGGTGTACCTCGGACAAAGGAGACATAAATTTTTGCTATATGATGGATCACTGGGATTTTATTGATTCTTGTTAGTGCTAGTAGAAAGCCAAGTGGTAAAGCAACGAGCATAGCAACAATTGTCACAAGGAGTGCGATAGGTACACCTGATAATGCAACAAAAAATGTTTCAACTAAAAATTGATAATTCATGGTTTCGCCTCCTTACGTTGTTTCTAATGTCTTTTTCCCCTTACCAAAGAACTTTTCTAGCATAGCGAAGAATTTTTCTATAATAATCGACAGCACCCAATAAACAATCGCTAAAGCAATATATATTTCTAATGCATGTGCATTAATGTTACTTGCAATAATTAAATTTGCCTTTCCGACAATATCAATTAAGCCGATTGTATAAGCGAGCGCCCCTTCTTGTAATAAGGCAATCATTCCATTCCCAAAGTTCGGTAAAGCGATAACGAGTGCCTGCGGGAAAATAATACGTCGATAGGCCTGAAATGGCGTTAATCCCACACTAACAGCCGCTTCAAATTGCCCTTTATCAATCGCTAAATAAGCAGAACGAATAACTTCCGACATAATCGCCGCAAACTGCAAAGTGAACGTTACGACTACGAAAATGGCTGTTTCGATTGAATGGAGATTGATGCCGAAGTTTTCCGCTAACGCTGGAACACCATAATATACGAGGAATAATAAGACGATAGATGGTGTACAACGCATAATCGTTGTATATAAGTTCGCTAATTTTCGCAGCAATTTTATTGAACTTAACTTGGCAGCCGCTAATAGTAAGCCAAATATTGTGCCTAGTACAATGGAAGAACCCGCGACTAAAAAGGTAACTTTTAAAAACGGTAATAATACAGGAATTGAGTTCCAAATGTATGATGCATCAAAATACTTCTCCATTTCCTCACCAACTTCTATATAAATGTACAATAAGAGGTGTGTTGATTAGCTATTTTTAATTACTAAAATTAAGTAGAAGACGCTGATTTCCGTTACGGGCTACTTGCTTTCTTGCGGGCGAGCGACGAGCCGCTTCCTTCGCTCCGCTCCGTGCAGGGTCTCGTCTGTCTTGCTTTCCTGCGGGAGTCAAGTAGCCCTTCACTACAATCAGCTAAATATGCTCATATATAAGGCAAATTATCAACAAAAAAATCCCTTTTTCACCCAATAATTAACAAACATTTTTCCCTAATCAACACACCTGATACAATAATTCTCTTTTTATTAATAAAGACTGCTGAGTATACTGACTCAACAGCCTTTTATTTAGTAGTAGCTGCTAGCACTTTCCCTTCTAAAGAGGGGTCTTCTTTGATCAGCTACCGCCTATTAGCGCTTCACAGAATCTAACACTTCAAATAAATCTCGACCGTAAAACTTAGTGCTTAATTCATTTGTTTTCTTTTGCTCTTTAATTTTTGCTATAGCTTTATCGTAAGCATCTGCAAATTCTTGTTCCTTTTTATTGAACAACGGCCATGTTTTGATAACGTCAAATTCGTTGTAAACTACATCATCTTTTAAATTATGATATGGGCCATCTTCTGCTAAAACTTGTTGTTTAAATGGACCTTCAATCATCACACCACCATCGACACGTTTTTCATTTACCCATTGCACGACATCGACAGTAAATGCATCTCCAGCTTGTAATTTCACTTTATTGTCTGGGTTGGCTTTATTATATTCATCTATAATTGTGTATTGGGCATTATTCGCAGCAATTGGTGCTAATGAATAACCTTTTTTCGCAAAGTCGGCTAATGTTTTCACACCCTCATCTTCTTTACGTAATACTAAGCCCGCACTACTTAAGCCTAAAAATTCTTTAGGGAAAATAAACTTTTCTGTACGTTCTTGCGTAAAGAAGGCATTTTTTATCCCTACTTGATATTTCCCTTGCTCAACACCAATTAGTAAATCATCACTAGTTGTACCTACGAATTCAAACTTATATTCAGGTAACATCTCATCCACTAGCTTCATAACTTCCACATCGTAGCCTGTTGGGTTTCCGTTATCATCAATATAACTAATAGGCTTAGATGCCTGATCATATGCAACCTTCACTGTACGTACTTTCGCGCCATCTTCGGAATCTTTATCTGAAGCTTCACCTGAATTACAGCCCGCTAAAATAGCAAGTGAAGCCAACCCGATTGCTGCCAATTGGAAAATCTTTTTCTTTTGTTTAAACATATGTCATTTCCCCTTATTCTCCATTGTTTTGTAATTGATGTTCAGTCGATTTTTGTTGTTCAATTGCTGCCTTTGCCAATTTAATAATTGTCATATCATCCATCGGTGGATTATGAAGTCCTGCACGAACATTTCGATAGTAGCGCTGTAATGGGTTTGTTAATTGTAGGCTTTTAGCTCCTACTACACGCATTGCCTTATCGACGATTTCAATCGCCAAATTTGTTACCGTATGCTTAGCAACTGCCATTTCATTTACCAAAAGCTCACGTCTAGCTGGGTCATCATAAGCTTCGGCAACCCCATACAGTACAAAGCGCGCTTGATATAGCTTCAATTCAATATCACCTAGAAGTTGCTGCACATTTGGTAATGTACTAATTGGAGCATTTAAACTATTAGGTTGATAATGATTGGCAAAATGCAGTGCATAATCACGAGCTGCCTGCGCAATCCCTAAGTATGTTGCTGGTATATGTAGCATCCAACCATTTATCTTGCCACCACTTGGGTGACCCGGTAACTCTACTAAATGATTTGAAGGGACTATCACATCTTTTAAAACTAGGTCATGACTGCTTGTGCCTCGCATTGCAGACATTTCCCAGTTTTCTTCAATTGAAAGCCCCTGGGCATCTTTATGAATAAGGAAGTAACCAATTTGATTTTTCTCCTCAATCCACGCTGATGTTAAGAAGTAATCTAGTACCGGGGAGGCTGTCGTAAAGATTTTACGTCCATTTAAGAGCCAACCTGCCTCTTTTGACACAGCATTTGTTCCTGGTCGCCCTCCACGTGTTGGACTACCAGTTGCCGCTTCACTCGCAGCCCTATTTATAATTGCTCCGTTCTTTATTTCCTGAGCAAATGAACTTAGTAAATCGTCTGTCCATAGCTTTTTCTCATATAGTTCGCCTATAACACCTAATGTCCACCCTAGTGAGAGTGAAGCATTTTCGTCGTAGCTTGCTAACGTTTCTTGAACGAGTACCAAATCATAGACTGATAATCCTTCACCGCCATATTCTTTCGGTAAAGTTAGTTTTGGATAACCAATTTGCAGAAGTAGTTTATGTGCTTCGAATGGAAAACGAGATTGTTCATCTACTTCTTTAGCCTCAGCCTTGATTGGCTCAGAAATAGATGCTAGCTGATCTAGCCAATACTGCTGCTGCTTTGTTTTAATAAATAAATTCTTCAAGAAAATCTCCTTCTTCCCAAAATGTATAAAACATATATACTTACTAAGAATTAAAGTTGTAAAAAAATCTCTAACTACGTATTAGTAGCGAGAGGATGCGTGGTACTGAATTTTCTGATTCGTTGACATTTATGATACTTTTCACATTTAAAAATGTCAATGGGTTAATTACAAGTTTTTTTATAAGCTTTATATCCATTACTAACACGTCTTCCTTTTTCACCAAGCCATGTTTACAACATATGCTAAAACTAAAGAAAGAGGTGCATGTATGACTAATAATATGAATCCATCCTTAAATAATATGCCTATTTCAACTATGACCCCTCAGGTTATTCAGACGAAATTTGGAGATATTAATGGAGATGGCTTACTTGAAACTGTTCTTTTGATGGGGACTAAAACTCCAGATAGCCCTTTGTGGAAAGACCTAACGCTTGCTATTTTTTACGGACAGACGCACCAATTCGAAAAAATAATGCTAAAACAAAGCGTTGGCTATAATCCAACTATATTTTTAGGTGACTTTACAGGCAATCACCTAGAAGATATTCT
The DNA here is from genome assembly GCF_041262385.1 of Lysinibacillus sp. RC46. Classification (NCBI taxonomy): domain Bacteria; kingdom Bacillati; phylum Bacillota; class Bacilli; order Caryophanales; family Bacillaceae; genus Lysinibacillus; species Lysinibacillus sp. RC46. The sequence goes on from NZ_JBGCCF010000008.1 coordinate 108,391, forward strand.
AGCTATTTCTGACACAGGAGGTAGTGGAGGCATTATCAACGGGGAAATATTTGCCTCAATAAACGGCAAAATTCGCTCAATTTTTGATGCAATTTCTTTTAATAATAAGCTAAAGTACAGCGTTAATTATCAAAATCAATATAAAGTAGCCGTTCGTAGCATGAATCCCCAAAAGCAATATATCATCGATTTACAATACAAGGGTCTGGATTATTTAGCAGAAATTTATAATCAAGACGGTACACTAAAGCAGCCTATTGAAGGATGGGTTGATCCAATCAGCGGATTGTACCCAGTGGACTATGAACGTGATGGCATATATGAGATTTTAGCGTATCAGTCTATAGCAGGCCGATTTCATGCCGATGGATTAGGGTATGTAGAAAATATTTTGAAATGGGATGGCCATGAATTTATCGTTGACCGTCAAACTGTAGGGATTTTTGGAGAAGATATAAAATAAATTACGTGCACTTATATAGGGGAAAAAGCAAAAATCTGTCCGATTTCCGCATAGAATAATCGAAATTGGACAGATTCGAACTTACTTTTTCTACTGATGGGACAAGGTTTATTTTTCTACTAATGCAAAATAATTATTTTCGTGATCAGCAAAATTAAAAACCCTACCCATTGGCATCATTACTAAATCTCCTACTTTAACGCCCTTTGCTTGAAAATCCTGATATAAATTTTCTATATGATCGGCATAAAACATAATAGAAGGTGTCCCTAAATTTAATTCAGGCTGCATTTTCGCAATGATTTCTTTGTTGTGTAGAACAAGGGTAGTTTGAGCTTCTTTAGTTGGAGCAATTTCAATCCAACGTACTCCTCCCTCTTCCTGGTCAGCAACTACAACAAATCCAACTTTTTCTGTCCAAAACTTCACAGCAGTTTCCTGATCATTTACATATAACATCACTTGTCCAATTTGTCGAATCATGAAAACAATCCCCCCTCTTTTGAGCATTAGTATATATCAAAAAGTAGCTTTATATGTCATCTAATGATTATCGTTTCAAAATATTATTTCTTATATCTACAATTAATGAACAGTTATTACAAAATACTTAACTTTTATTTTATTTTTGATAAAATGAGCCTAGTCGTCTATTATTTGCCTTAATCGGTAAAGTATATACTTTTCACCATACATAGGGTGTCGATTATCCGATGAACCTCTTAGGACAATAGGAGGTTGGTCACAAGGGCGTTATTACATCCAATTTTCGGTGATAAGACAAAGTATCAAATACTAAATTATAGTGAGGATAATTCAAGTGAAACAACTAAGTTTAAGGAAAAAGCTCATTTTTTCATTTTTAGCAATGCTTCTCATCCCAACACTGTTAATTGGAATTGTGTCTTACCAAAGTGCTGGAAAACAAATTTCAGAAGAACAACAAGCAAGCGCAGCCGAAAGTGTGCGCATGCTTAATACGAATATTACTAACACGATTGAGCCAAGAGTGAAGGACATTCAATATTTTACTAAAAAGCTCAATCAATCTTATTTACAAGAAGGTAAAATTCCAGAACTTAAATCTCTTTTCAAAGAATACATCAATATGCATCCAGAGGTGGAGCTGATTTATATTGGAACCTCTGATGGCAGACTACTAGATGAGCCTGCTCAAAAATACCCTAGTGGGTTTGATCCGCGTACGAGACCTTGGTATAAGCAAGCTTTAGATAACAAAAACCAAGTATCTATTACAGCTCCATACATTACACAAACTACAGGTGATATCGTTCTTACGATTACTCAGGCTTTACCAGATGGCTCAGGGGTAATCGGGTTAGATTTAAATATATCTAAACTTAGTACCATCACGAATGATATACGCATAGGAGAAACTGGCTTTGCTTCACTTTTAGATGGCAATAAAATTTATATTGCCCAACCAGATAAAGAAAGTGGCTCTGAAGCAACAGAAAGCTATATTACTAAAATCTATGAACAAGATAGTGGTAGCATTATAGAAAAAGATCGTCAGCTACAATTTGTTACAAATAAGCTAACAGGTTGGAAAGTTGTTGGTACAATGTTTACAGCCGAGGCTGCAAAAGCCGCTGCTTCGACCTTTAATATCAACTTAATAATCATCGCTGTTTCTATTATTGTTGGTATTATTTTTATGCTATTCATGATAAAATCGATCGTTAATCCGATCAATCGACTTAAACAAAGCGCTATAAAAATTAGTGAAGGCGATTTAACAGCGTTTATTGACATTCATTCTAAAGACGAGATTGGACAGCTAGGGGAAGCCTTTATCGCAATGAAGGTTAACTTAAAAAAACTTATTCGCAACGTTGATCAAAGCTCCCAACACGTACAGACTTCAGCACATGGATTATCTGCGAATGCCGAACAAAATATAGCTGCTTCAGAACAAGTTACTAACGCTATGCAACAGGTTGCTATCAGTACAGAAAAACAAACAACTGGCATTGACCAAAATGCTGTTTCTATTGAGGAAATCGCAAAAGGAGTCGTCGAGGTCGCTGATAGCTCTATGCAGGTTTCAGACTTATCTAGCCATGCTATAAAATTGGCCGAAGAAGGTGGCCAAGCAGTCGAACAAACTGTTAATCAAATGATTTCTATTCATGAATCTGTGACGCAATCAGATACGATGATTAAATCACTCTATGATCGAACAAAGGAAATCGGGTCTATTTTAGAAATTATTAGTGCTATTTCAGATCAAACAAATCTACTTGCCCTTAATGCTGCTATTGAGGCAGCGCGAGCTGGAGAGCATGGGAAAGGCTTTGCAGTAGTTGCCGATGAAGTGCGCAAGTTAGCAGAGCAATCCCATCAATCAGCAGAGCAAATTTCTGCACTGATTACTGGCATTCAGCAAGATACGGCTAAATCTGTTCAAACAATGATTAAGGCTTCAGCGGATGTCCAGGATGGTTTACAACTAACAGAAGATACAAGTAAAAAATTTGCAAACATTATTAAGAGTCTACACGATATTGCTCCGAAAATGGAGGATATATCTGCATCCGCTCAGGAGATGTCAGCAGTAGTCGAAGAAGTTTCTGCAACAGCTATCGAGCTATCTGATCATGCTAAATTAAATGCAGCAGCGTCAGAGGAAGTTGCCGCTTCAACTGAACAAACGTTGTCCTCGATGCAGGAAATGGCTGTAGCCTCAAAAGCACTTCTCGACATGGCTGATGAATTACAAAGCTATGTGAATCGTTTTAAATACTAAAAAGAAAAGCACGATGTTAATGGAGATTTTCCAAACATCGTGCTTTTCAATATTAATTTCTTTCAGCAATTATTTTCTGTAGCGACAGCTACAATTATGCCGAGGCATAATTGCTCTTTATTTATTTTCCTCATAACTAAATTGCCATTCTATACCGAATTTATCAGTAAGGGAGCCGTAACATTTACTCCAAAACGTTTCTTGTAGCTCCATTTTAACCTTGCCACCATCTTTAAGACCGTCAAAAGCTTTTCGCAGCTGAGTCTCATCGTCTGAGACAACGGCTAACGTTATATTGTTTCCAGTCATGAATGGATTGCCTGGAAATGTATCTGAGAACATTACAGTGCTACCAAAAATCGAAAGTCGCGTATGCATCACAAGATCTTTTGCTTCCTCTGGTAATGGATAATTTGGGTTTTGTGGTGAATCTCCAAATGTCATAATTTCAGGCTTGTTCGCATTAAAAACTTTCTCATAAAAAGATACAGCCTCTCGACAATTTCCATTAAAAATTAAATAGACCTCTACTGCCATTCCCAACACTCCCTTTGTCATTTTTCGAAACAATTCTATTTTACATGGATAGCAAATAGTAATACAAATTTTAGATAAAACTAATTAAAAACTCCTTTTCCTCTTTTGAAGAATCATAATAGATCTTACTTCCTTACAAAAATTTGCAGAATTTTAACCTTACTTTTATCTTTTTTAACAATTGCTAAAACTTATATTTCGCTTAATTCCTGTTCTTTCCTGTTATTTTTTTATTTATTTAGATAAAAGCTTTGACATTTACTCGAAAATAATGTAAATTACCAAATGACGAACGATTTAAATTAAAACTTAAAAAATATTCGTATTTTAGGAGTGTTTATAATGGATAACGTATTTGACTATGAAGATATTCAACTAATTCCCGCAAAATGTATAGTAGAAAGTCGCTCAGAATGTGATACTTCTGTTACTTTAGGTGATCATACATTCAAACTTCCTGTTGTACCGGCAAACATGCAAACAATTATCGACGAAAGTCTTGCTGCGAAGCTTGCTGAAAACGGTTACTTTTATATCATGCACCGTTTTAACCCAGAGACACGTATCAATTTCATTAAAGATATGCAAGCTCGTGGATTAATTGCATCTATTAGTGTTGGTGTGAAAAATGAAGAATATCCTTTTATTGAAGAATTAGCTGCTGCTAATTTAGTGCCTGAATTTATTACAATCGATATTGCACATGGTCATTCAAATGCTGTTATTCGTATGATTCAACATATCAAAAAACATCTACCAAATAGCTTTGTTATTGCTGGTAATGTGGGTACACCTGAAGCAGTACGTGAACTTGAAAACGCTGGTGCAGATGCAACAAAAGTTGGTATTGGACCAGGTAAAGTATGTATTACTAAAATCAAAACTGGTTTTGGTACAGGTGGTTGGCAGCTTGCTGCACTACGCTGGTGTGCAAAAGCCGCAACAAAGCCAATTATCGCTGATGGTGGTATTCGCACACATGGTGATATTGCAAAATCGGTTCGCTTTGGTGCTTCAATGGTAATGATTGGATCATTATTTGCAGGTCACGAAGAGTCACCTGGAGAAACGATCGAAATCGACGGTAAAACTGTGAAGGAATACTTCGGATCTGCTTCTGAATTCCAAAAAGGTGAACGTAAAAATGTTGAAGGTAAAAAAATGTTTGTTGAACATAAAGGTAGCATCAAAGATACGTTAATTGAAATGCAACAAGACCTTCAATCATCTATTTCCTATGCAGGTGGCAATAAACTTGATGCCATTCGAAATGTAGATTATGTAATTGTGAAAAACTCTATTTTTAATGGAGATAAGGTATACTAACAGTCTAACCAGCATGAAGCTAGCCGAAAATTTTTGCTAGCTTCATTTACTTTTTCTTTATTCGCAAATATACAAATCCCCTATCTTTTCACCCCCTCGTAAACTATTCATAAATTTATTTCATTAAAAACTTAAGTGATATTTTTATTTTTTTAAATAAAATTACTAAAAATAATAGAATAGCTAGAAGAAGGCTTAAATAAACACATAGAAATTTTATTTTTGTACAATAGCTAGAAATTAACCCTAAATAAAAAAGTTCCGTTGGATATTTCATGAGGATAATACTTAAGAAAAGATTTTCTAAATAATCAAATGCCATACCTATAAACGGAAGGACAATGAAATAGTTTACTATTTTATTTTTGATTTTTAGAACTTTAAAAAAGTACGAAATCACTACCGAATAAAAAAATGCATAAGTAAGAGGATAAATAAAATCAATTATAAAAAAAGTTGTTAAATAATAGGATCTCCCTGCTACCCCTTGTAAAAATAAAGTTTCGTAAATCTCTTGTACGGTATAGCTAAAATGTAAATCTAATATGCCTATTCCGCCTGTAATTCCTTTTAAAGTAGAAATTGCACTACGCATAATAAACATAGAACATAAAAAAATTATAAGTAGGATACTAACACTTTTCATATTAGATAATTTATTAATTGCCCCAAACATACTCCCACCCCCACTGGTTAAAATACACATTTGTGTAATTTTCATGTTTTGAAGTATAATTGAGCAAAAATTTGAAGTCAATATAATCCAAGCAAGTGATACAAATCAAGGCTATTCGTGTCATACAGGAGGAAGTTATGGAAAAAAGTAAAAATCCAATATCTATTCGCTCAAGGAAAATAATTATTAATACTTTATTAGAACTAATGAAAGTGAAGGAATATAGTGAAATTACTATTACAGAAATAGTAATTAAAGCTCAACTGGCTCGCAAAACATTTTATCGTAATTTTAAGTCAAAAGATGATGTACTAAATGAATATGTAGACTATTTATTTAATAAATATATTCATAAACTAGCTAATTTAGATAATTTAACAAATTTTTCAGTAACCAAATGTTATTTTGAGTTTTGGCAAGAGCATGTATCATTCCTTAAACTTTTAGAGAGAAACAATTTATTATTTTATATACTAAAAAAATACGAAGAGTACTTACCGGTGATCCATAATCTATTTCCATGTAAACAACAAAATAAAGTTAATGACACGATGCTTAAATATAGCATAGCTTATTCATCCGGTGGGTTTTGGAAGATTCTTTGTAAGTGGGTAGAGGATGATTGTACGGAAAGTCCTGATGAAATGGGTTTAATATATAATAGTTTTATGGGGATACCCAATGATTAACTATAGGTTTTACAGTCCACCTTCTAAGGAAAATTATCGTTATACTTTATATGTTCCTTTCCAACAAAAGAAAAAATGCTACCAATTAAGAGTAGCATTTTCCTAAAGATTATAGCTTGTTAATAACAGCGTGGATCGTTTCTTTTAATTCTGCATCATGATCAGAAAGGTCTACAAGGTTTGCTACACGTTCACGTAATACTGGACGTTCAATTACAAGCTTTTCATCAAGAACTTGTACTAGTAACTCGATAACAAGACGATCACGTACGTTTAATGCTTCCTCTAAACGCTCTGGTGTAATTTTTCCTGTTTTTGCTGCATTAGCCATTTTAAAAACCCCTTTTGAATTTTATATTCATGCACATCTATTTTAGCATACAGCTAATTTATTTTGAAAACTTTCTTTCGCGAATATATAGGCTCATCACCATAACGTGTGGTTGATTTCCGTTCCGACTGGGCGCTTTGTTGTTGCTGTCGCTACGCTTTCGCACAGATAAAACATTTGCCGCTGACGCTTCACTTTCGCGCAGAGCAGAGCTTCCTGGGGGCGTCCGATGAGCCGCTTGGGCCAACATGATGTTGGTCACGAAGGCGTTATCACAGGACGTGATGTTTTTAGCCTTCGTTCCTCTATTGCTGATCCCCAAGGCGTCGCCCAGCCTTCACTCCAATCAACCTATATACATAACATACGTTTTAACAAATATCATCCACAGCTTTTGGCGATAATTCAATATATACCAAAACTTTACAAATCAAACCTAATACATTTACGATAAAATGTTATATTCAAATCATAAAACGAAGACGCTCAAACATATGATTATGTGTTATTTAGTTATTCATATTCACTTAGAACGATTTATAAGATTGGAGGAATTCGATGAACCATAAGGACTCGACTTATTTACAATTAATAAAGGCTATACCGAAAACTTTACAATTGTTTCTAAATGTTTGCCTTGTACTTCTAGCGCTCATTTTATCCTTCTTACTTTGCAAAGAACTCATCCAATTTCTTAAAATTCTAATATTCAACAACGATGGCGGAGACTATAAGCTTTTCCTCGCTAATATTCTTATTTTCTTTTTGTATTTTGAATTTATCACTATGATTATTAAATATTTTAAAGAGAATTATCATTTTCCACTAAGGTACTTTATATATATAGGGATTACAGCTATGATTCGATTAATTATCGTGGAACATGATCATCCCATTAACACCTTAATTTATTCACTTATTATTTTAATATTAATTGTAAGCTATTTTATTATTAATATTACGCCGCTGGAACGACCTGTACGCTCATCACTCTTTATGAAAAAAGAACAATAGCTTTATACTATTAATCTTCCTAAAAAGCTGTGATGCAAGTTGGTTTATCAAGGACAAAGAAGAAATGATGCAATGACTGTACGTATTGTTCATCACTAATCTTCACCTTGCTAAGCATAAATAATTCTTGTACTGTCACAACTCCCATGACAAGAGAAGAAAGCTCTGCGATATCAATCACCATTTCCACATCATAGTTAGTACTATTAGAAATGTTTATATTACCATCGATAGCCTCAATAACAATTTGATGATTATTTTCAGCTAATAACGAATCTTTTACAATTAACTTAAAAGTTAATGTTTGACCATTAAAATTATTTGTTGTGAGTTCCTCAAAAAAACCTTGAACATTAATAATGCGATACATTAAGCCAACACCTGATACAGCACTTGCATGGTAGACACTTGGGATTAAATGATTTGTTCCATTTCGTACATCTCCTAAAAAGAAGTGAATATTTTCTTCCTGTGTGTTCCATTCTATACGGTTCACTTGATCCACCTGACTATTTAAAAATGTACTGAACTCTAATAGAGCCTCTGGTGTTTCATAGATCCATTCTTTAATGACTAGATTATTAAGTAAAAAATTCGTTTCACTTTGCTTATTAAAGGAGAATACCATATAACCTTGTATTGAATCTCCCTTTTCAACAGCAATAATATAGTTTTGCGGGTTTTTAAAAATTGATGAAAGCTCCGATTCTGTTTTTAAAAACATACCATGCTTCCTCGATGCAACTCTTCTATAGCAATCTGCTAATTTTTGCTGATCTTGCGCTGTTAAAAAAGTAAGATGTTTTTTTGTTGGCCCCTTCGGAAAGCTTGATGGTTCCACTGAATATTGATGCATTTTCGGTCCGTATCCAAAGCCCATTTTTTTATAAAAGTCAGGTCTAAACGGATATAACGCAACAAAATGAACATTTTTCTCTAAAAAAACCTTGAAAAAATGATCTATTAATTCTTTGGCAACCTTTTCTTTTTTACGGAGTAAGTCAACTGCAACTAGTCCTACTCCCCCTATTGGAATCATTTTAGAGAAGAAATTCATTTCAAAATCATGGAGTCGCATGCCACCAATTAGTTTGTTATCTTCCCATAGCCCATAATAATGAATAGCTGCGTCATTGTTTTGATTGCGTATAAAAAGTGCCTTTAGCTGCTCTTTTGTTAGCTGTAAACTCCCCATCCTTCCTGGATAAGCACCAACCACAATATCAACAAAATGTATAAAATCCTCTTCCTTCAATAATTTCTCAACGACTTTCATATACATCCCCATCCTACACTAAATTATTTTAAGGCACGCTCTTTTTATAATTTTTTTCACATTAATTCCAGCCCTTGATAATAACATATATTACCACATACAAATAGTACGCGGTGAGCTCCTTATTAGATGTATACAGAAAGGAAGTATGAAGCGGAACATTTAGTGCTTGTTGTTTTTGCATACAATGCTTTATAACTACACCCTTATTCAGCTTCTCAAGCAAGTCGGCAGTAACTGAATACATTATTCTCGTTGGCTCGCTGATTAGGGCATCAGGAAGTGATTATAAGTGGGATAGGACTAAAGGTAAAGCTCAGAAATACGATGTGTTGCGCACACATATGACTCAACTAAAAAGGAATGGACTGCATGAATTATTGAAGGGAGACGGAAAGAGTGAATCTGATTGATGCATATATTCATGAAGTAACTAAAAGGATAAGCAAAGATAAGCGTGATAAAACCAGTCTAGAACTAAAATCTACTATTGAAGATATGTTACCTGAAGATTATTCAGAATCAGATATAAAGGACGTTCTTAAAAAGCTTGGAAATCCCATAGAAGTTGCAGCAAAATATCAAGATACACCACGATTTTTAATCAGCCCAATAGTGTTTGACGCTTATATTAGAACAATAAAATTAGTTATTCCTTGGGCAATATTAATTACAATTATTGTACAGATGATAGAAAGTATTGTGCTTTATAACGGAGAAGGTGCACTCCTGACTGCTATTATTAACACTATTTCTATAACTATCTCTCATATTATTTCAGTAATCATTTACGTACTGTTCTGGATTACAGTTGCTTTCATTGTCATCGAACGATCTGAAGGAAAAAACGTTCGAATCCCTCTTATAAAGAATCATCCAGAATGGACACCGGATGATTTAGCAAAAGTTAAAATAATCCCTAAAGAAAAAACTATTTCACTTAATGATAATATTTTAAGTTTCTTAGGCATTGCTATTTTCTCCTTTGCCTTTTTCAATGCTAATCACCTTTTAGGAATCTATACTTCTCACAATAAAGGCGGGTTGAAATTTGTTATGCCTATATTCAATCAGGATGTCTTACTGACCTTCGCTCCAATCGTTTTATGTTGTATCGTTTTAAGTGTCGCTTTAACATTATGGAAATTGAAGGCTGGTCAATGGACAATGTTAATCGCCGTAACTAATGCACTTCTTCAATGTACAGGAGTCATTGTTTTTATCCTCATGGCTATTCACCCTGATCTTATACACAGTCCAGCCGTACCTTATATCGCTGCAATTATGGGGACGACCTCTGCTAAGATTTTGTTTGCTATAGATCGAATATTATTCATAAGCATTGCAATTGCCATCATCGCAAATGCATTTGATATTTATAATGGCTTTAAAAAAGCTAGAATTTGAAAAGAACTATAAGTTTTTGAGAGCTGACTCTTTTTTGTTGGCTCTTTACTTATTCATATTCTCCTTCAAAATACCGTTATTCTCTAATGTTTTGTATAATAATAAAGTTAATACATTCATAAATAATCTGCACTAATTCAAACAGAATAAGGGGAAATAACTATGACCATTCTTCTTGTAGATGACAATCAGGTCAATCTATTTGTAATTGAAAAAGTATTAAAAAATGCAGGTTATGATAACTGTGTTTCTCTAACATCTGCCTATGAGCTTTTTGATTATTTACAGTTAGATGCACCAAATTCAACAGGAAATTCGGTGGATTTGATTTTATTAGATATTATGATGCCTGAAATCGATGGCATTGAAGCTTGTAAACGTATTAAGCAAAATGAACGATTAAAAGATATTCAAATTATCTTTGTCACAGCTCTAGAAGATAAAAACACGCTCGCCGAAGCACTTGATATCGGTGGAGTAGATTATATTACGAAGCCCATTAATAAAACCGAGCTTCTTGCTAGAATTCGAGTTGCTTTACGATTGAAAGCTGAATTAGATTGGCATACTCAGCAAGAAAAAAAAATACAATACGAATTAGATTTAGCCACACACGTACAAAGAAGCCTTTTGAGCGCCCCTTTAAATGAGGCTACTATTCAAATAGAGGTCTCTTATCTTCCTTCTTCTAATTTAGCAGGGGATATGTATTATTGGCATAAAATAAATGATCATCGATATGCTATCATTTTGCTTGATATGATGGGACATGGGATCCCTGCAGCGCTTGTTTGTATGTTTATCTCCTCTGTCCTAAGAGAAGCTGTTAAACAATTAGAAGATCCTGAATTAGTTATAAAAGAGTTAAACCGTTATATGACACTTTTACAAAACGGAAAAGAGGACAATCTTTTTTATTTCACAGCTATTTATTTAGTGATAGATACAGAACAAAAAACCATTGAATATGTGAACGCTGGTCATCCTTCTGGCTATGCTCTAGTTGACGAAAAGACGCTCGTACATTTAAATCAAGGAAGCTGTGCAGTCGGCTTTTTCGATGAGATCAACGTACAAAAGCAATGCATTCAATACAATGAGGAAGTACAAATTATTTTATATACGGATGGTGTGTTAGAGGCAATGGGACCATGTGAAATGGAATCCGAGAAGCATTTACAAACACTAATATCTACGAAATGGGATAATTCTCGACGTCTGATTGACCATTTACTACCCATGGAAAAACAAGGGAATCAACCAGATGATATGTGTGTATTAATGATACAGGCACGTTAAACTACATAAAAAGTGGCTGTTGCCTAAGTCTCTACTGTGGAGAGACTTGGACAACAGCCTATTTTTTATCTTACTTTATCTTCTGATATATTTTTTCATTGCCTACGATTTCTTTATATTTTGAAATAATATCTTCAAATCGGAGTGTCTCTTTATCTCCTAAGCATAAAAATCCAGTATCACTTAGACTTTCGGAAAACAAATGATGCACCTGGTTTTGTAACTCAGGTGAAAAATAAATTAAAACATTTCGGCACATAATGACATGAAATTCATTAAACGATTGATCTGTTACTAAATTATGCTGTGCAAATATAATGTTTTTTAACAGTGACGGATGGAAATAAGCATTTTGATAATCTGTTTTATAGTATTCAGAAAAAGCATGGATGCCGCCTGCAAGCATATAGTTTTTCGTATATGCCTGCATTTTGTTAATCGGAAATACTCCTTTTTTTGCCTCTTCCAATACTTGTTCGTTCATATCCGTAGCGTAAATAACGGCTTGATCCATTAACCCTTCTTCCTGTAGCAAAATAGCCATGGAGTATACTTCCTCACCCGTGGCACATCCTGCATGCCATATCCGAATTTCAGGGTAATCTCTTAGATACGGTACAACTTCTTGGCGAAAAGCCTTAAAAAAACTAGGGTTACGGAACATTTCAGTCACATTTATAGAAAAATCATTCAATAGTTGCTCTAAAAAATCATTTTCGTGTATTACTTTTTCAAGTACATGAGAAATGGTTGGAATATTACTCATCCTCATCCTACTATAAACCCTTCGTAATATAGAAGAACGATTATATTGTCGAAAATCAAATCCCGATAAACGATAAATAGCCTCAAGTAACAAATCAATTTCTAAATCTGTATGCTTTTTTTGCTGCAAAGGAAATCGGTCCATTTTATAAACTCCCTTTAGAAACTAGCCATACTCTTAAAACGGATATTAATTGCTCTAAATTTAATGGCTTACTTATATAATCTGAAGCACCAGCCTCTAATGTTTTATCTCGGTCATTTTTCATGGCCTTCGCTGTTAAAGCGATAATCGGTAAATCCGTAATCTTCATTTGTTTGCGTATAATCGACATCGTTTCATAGCCATCCAAATTCGGCATCATAATATCCATCAGAATAAGATCAATTTCATCATTAGCTTGCATAATATCTAAACACTCTATCCCATCTTTGGCAACTAAGATATTCATACCTCGTTTTTCGAGTGCGTTTTTTAATGCATATATATTACGGTAATCATCGTCTACAATTAAAATATTTTTTCCTTGAAAAACTTCTACCTCTTGTTGAGAGAAGTCCTGAGTTTCCGATAGTACTTCCATTAGCTCTTCTAATTCATTAGTAGCCCCTACTTCATGAATAGCAAATTCATTACGTTTTTGCTCTTCGATGCCATTTGGCAAGCTTGGGATTGTTAGTGTGAATGTACTACCTTGCCCTTCACTACTTTGTAAAGAAATCCAGCCGCCAAGTAATCCCGCAAGCTCTTTACAAATGGACAAGCCAAGACCTGTTCCACCGTATTTACGTACTGTTGCCCCATCAGCCTGTTGGAATGATTCAAAAATAAGTTGATGCTTGTCCTTCGGAATCCCTATTCCTGTATCGGAAACTATGATCTCTAACCAGTCAGCACTAACATCCTGCATATTATTTGTTAACTGTTCTTCACTAAGCTGTTTAATGTCAAGATGAACTGAGCCTTGTTTTGTAAATTTAAAGGCATTTGATAATAAATTTTTCAATATTTGCTGGAATCTTTGTTCGTCAGTATAGAAAATATCGACTACATTTTCGTCTTTCGAAATATAGAATTGTAGATTTTTTTTCGTTGCTACAGGCGCAAAGGTTTGCTCGATTTGTACAGGAACCTCACTCATATTCATTTCATCAAAACTAATATCCAGCTTGCCTGCCTCTACTTTTGATAAATCTAAAATATCATTAATTAATGCCAGCAGATCTTCCCCTGAAGAATGGATAACCTTTGCAAATTCAGCTTCCTCTTCTGATAAAGTATTTTGGCTATTTTCAGCTAACATTTCAGATAAAATTAATATGCTATTCAGTGGCGTTCGTAATTCATGTGACATATTGGCTAAAAACTCAGATTTATAATTTGAATTTAGTAACAGCTGTTCCGCACTTTCCTCTAATTCTTTTTTAGCTTGTTCTAATTCTCTCGACTTTAACTCTGCCTCTTTTGTTCTTTCTTCCAATTGGTCATTAATCATTGTCAGTTCCTCTGTTTGCATCTGCAATTCTTCTGATTGTGTCTGAAGCTCTTCAGATTGTGCCTGTAATTCCTCTGTCATAGCTCTTGACTCGTTCAATAAACGGACAACTTCCATACGCCCTAGGACACTATTGATCGTTAATCCGAAGGTTTCGATAACTTGCTTCACTAATTCCTGCTGCAGTTCATTAAAGCTAGTTATTGTAGCTAATTCAACGACAGCGATTACGTTATTTTCAAATATAATAGGGACGATAAAAATACCCTTTGGTGGTATTTTCCCTAAACCAGTGCCTACTAAACGGAAATCTTCTGGAATATCGTTATAAATTAAAATCTTTTTTTCTAAAGCACATTGTCCAATTAAGCCTTGTCCCAGTTTAAAGCTCTCAATTCCAACGTTATCCGTTGCTTCCGCAAAAGCAGCCTTTTTTACAAACTGTATATGATTATCAGTAGTTTCACGAACATAAAATGCGCCAAGGGAAGACTGCGTTTTTTGCGCTATTTCTGAAAGGAAGGTTTCAGCTAATTTTGTTATAGCAGAAATACCTTGATATTTTGTGACAATTTCTGCGATATTCAACTGTAGCCATTCTCTTCTCTCAAGCGCATCCAACAACTCATTTGTAGCAGCTGCAAGAGCATTGATTTCATCATTTGTTCTAACATGAATTCGTCCTTTTTGATTACTCTTGGAAGCAGTGATTTCTTGGATTGTTCGAGTAACCTCTGTTAACGTTTTTACGATTGAACGAGAAATACCACTTGCAATGATAATCGCAACAACTGAGATAAATACAAGTATGCCAAGCAGTGTAAGTGTTACTATACTATTTTTTTTGTCCAACTCGTTTACTTTGGCTTGCATCGTTGCAATTACCTCTGAACGAAGTGATTCAAACTGATCTCGTACTGTTTCTATGTCTCTAGGACCTGTACCTACCTTATAGAGTTCCCCTAATGCCCCCACATTTTTTTCTTTTTTAAATTTAATGGAAGGTTCACCAAATGTTGTAATCCAATGCTCTATCGTTGCCTTTATCTCATTTAACTTCTGTTTTGTTGGTTTATTTTTTACAATCTGATAAAGTTCATTAAAATCAGATTCCCATTTTTCATCAGATTCATTATAAGACTCTAAATAGCTTGATTCACCTGAGATAACAAAACTCCTCTGGCTCGATTCCATATCTAAAATGTGCTTTTCAATGCGATTGGTTAAAGCATGTATATTTGAATCATTCTTGATAATATAATTTCTTTCTTTTTGTAGAGAGGTAATTTGATTATTTAAGATAATCACTGATGCAAGTAAACAAAGTATGATAACAATATAGCCTAACGTAATTTTAGTTCGTATACCTATTTTTAATTTATTTAACATTTGTTTTCCTACCTTTATCTGTCATAAACTCTATAACTAGTATCATTGTACATCAAAAAGTAACAAAGTTTCTTCCTCTTAAATTTAGACAATAATATCCTTCCGAGAAATACTTAACAAAATTTACTCATTTAAAGTTAATAAGTCCCCTATTTTTTTCATATACATTTTATATTGAACTACTTTAAATTAAGGAGAGAACAATTGTGGACATTTACGTAAGACTAGGGGATTCTCTTTGGCGTTTCAGTGAAGTGTTTAAAATACCTCTTCAACTAATTATAGATTCGAACCGAAATATCAATTCTCAACTTTTAAGGGTTGGACAGCGCATTCGAATTCCAGGGTTTGTTGCAGTCAATTATCAAGTAAAACAAGGAGATAGTTTTTGGCAAATAGCCCAAAGCAGAAATCTCCCATTAGGAGCCATTTTGCTTGTCAACCCTGATCTTAATCCAAATCAATTACACATTGGACAGACAATTCGCATTCCCCAACGAATCACATGGAGGCTCGTCAATGGTAAACAAAATTATTCTTATGCGATTATGATGAATGATATCAAAAAGCTACTCGATGCTTATCCATTTCTACAAAGCTCTACGATAGGACATTCTGTTTTACAGCATGAAATTCCAGAACTTCTTATCGGGAACGGAGCTAAGCGTGTCCATTATAACGGCTCCTTTCATGCGAATGAATGGATTACGACTCCAATTATTTTAACTTTTATAAACGACTATCTACTTTCTCTCACCAATCAAAGTACAATTCGCGGTTTATCTCCATTACCACTTTACCAGCAAACAACCCTTTCTATAGTTCCGATGGTCAATCCCGATGGTGTCGATTTAGTATTACAAGGGCCACCTAATGACGACGCATTAAGAAATCAGCTCATTACTTGGAATAACGGTAGCACCGATTTCTCAGGTTGGAAGGCTAATATAAATGGTGTCGATTTGAACGATCAGTTTCCTGCAAAATGGGAACTCGAACGTGCACGAAATCCAAAAACACCTGGACCAAGAGATTTTGGCGGACAACGACCTTTGTCCGAGCCTGAGGCCATTGCTATGGCTGACTTAACAAAGAAACGCGATTTTGCCAGAGTTCTCGCGTTTCATACACAAGGAAGAGTGATTTATTGGGGTTTCGAAAATCTCGAACCGCCAGAGTCAGAAATCCTTGTTAATGAGTTTAGCCGGGTCAGTGGCTATGAGCCTATTAATTCGGCAGGCAGTTATGCGGGCTATAAAGATTGGTTTATTCAGGATTGGCGTAGACCTGGCTTTACAGTTGAGTTAGGTAGTGGTACAAATCCACTTCCACTCAGCCAATTCGACGACATCTATGAAGAAACATTAGGTATATTCCTTGCAGCATTGTATATGTAATAAAAAGAGCCTAGAATTTGTGAAGTCGAAGTAACCATCACAATTCAATGCTAAATAAATATCCCCAATCCCCTTTTACTTCTGAAGTGAAAGGGGATTTTTTACCCTCTGATTGATTGCTTCTTGATAGTTCATCACCAAAAGTTGTGGATGACTTTTGTTAAAACGTCTACTATGTCAATAAGTTGATTGGAGTGGAGGCTGGGCGACTCCTTGGGGATTAGCGATAGAGGAACGAAGGCTAAAACCATCCTGTGATAACGCCTTCGTGACCAACCTCGGTGCTGCTGCCGCTACGTTAGCACTACGCTTTCGCGCAAAAAACATCTGTTGGCCCGAGACCCTGGAGCGAGCATCGCGAGTGAAGCGGCTCATCGGACGCCCCCAGGAAGCTCTGCTCTGCGCGAAAGCGAAGCGTCAGCGGCAAATGTTTTATCTGTGCGAAAGCGAAGCGTCAGCGGCAAAGCGCCCAGCCGGAACGGAAATCAACCACACGTTTTGATGATGATCCTTCTTAGCAGAAATATGGACGTATTTGGAAAAATTACTTTGACAGGTAGAGTAATGTTTGCTAATATTACTCTAACAGATAGAGCAATAAAAATTAAGTAGGTGACTTATGGTTCGAAGTGACATCATCCGCGGACACTTGGATTCCATTATTTTAAGGTTAATTTTAGAGAAAGACCGCTATGGTTATGAAATTTCTCAGGAAATAAGTATCCGCACAAATAATCGATTTCAAATTAAAGAAGCAACTTTATACGCAGTTTTTCAACGTCTAGAGAAAAAGGAAATTATTGAAGCCTATTATGGTGATGTTTCACATGGAGGCAAAAGAAAGTATTACCGTATTACCCCGTTAGGTAAAGCTTATTTAAATGAGCTAGTAAAAGAGTGGTCGGAAGTAAAAGAAATTATCGACTTATTTATGGAGGGCTTAGAATGAAAAAGATAAAAAATCATATTGATGAGCTTTTTAAAGACATTCCTCGTAATAAAGAAACAGAGATGGTGAAACAAGAAATCATTCAAAACCTTGAAGAAAAAGTATTTTATTTAATGGATCAAGGGAAAGAACAAGAGGATGCCATCAACAAAGCCATCGTGGAGTTTGGAGATATTGAGGATTTAAAAAAGGAATTAGGTGTTAAGGAGCCCGAAAAGAAAAACATGTCTAAATTAAATTTAGAATTCTCTATATGGGGTAGTGGTTTAATTATTGCATTTTTTATTTTTATTAATCTTTACTATACACCAAATACAATTTGGGCAATCTATCCAATCTTTGCAATATTATGGTGGCCATTATCTATGTACTTCGTTTGGTCACGTAAGAAATGGAGTGAATAAAACATGAAGAACTTTATTAGCTTTTCGATTGTAGGTAGTTTGATGACAATGATTTTTTTAGGAATCGTCAATTATACGACGTCACCTCAGGAGCTTTGGTTTATTTACCCGTGCTTACTTGTATTGCTATGGCCAATAACGTTATTCTTTATGTCTAAAAGAATGTATAAACAATATTCTCTTGTTTGTAGTGCCATGATTATTGCTTTTCTTATCATTGAAAATTACTTATATTCACCCGATTATATATGGTTCATTTATGCGATCTATCCAATCATCTGGTGGCCAATTCTTATGTATTTAGATGAAAAAGCAAAAACATTAAAAATTGCACTAATAGGCTGTGCAAGTACCATTATCTATTACTCCTTATTAAATATTATTTTATCCCATCCATACCCTTGGGCGATCTATCCATCATTTTTAGTAATTTGGTGGCCATTAGCTTTATACCACGCACAAAGAAAAACATTTGTAGCATTCTCTGTTACCGCTACAATTCTTATCAGTATCTTTTTTATTACAGTAAATATTGTCTCTTCACCAGGAGTAATATGGGCGTTTTATCCAATCTTTGTAGTCCTATGGTGGCCCCTTAGCATGTACTTTTATGTTTATAAAAGAAAAATGTACAATTCAACAACTACTCCTGAAAAAATCTAAAAATTTCGACTATATTTCACTTCCACAGAGGTAATTAGATGAAAAAGATAATGAAATTTATAAAATATACTGTAATAATTACAATCGTATTACTCATAACAGCGCTTTTATTCCCTACATGGACTTCCCATATTAAAGGTAATAACAGTGTAAGTGTATTAGAGCAAGTAAAGATAAATGGAAGTAATCATGAAGTTATGATACGTGGCAAAGATAAGGATAATCCCGTTATTATTTTTGTCCATGGAGGGCCTGGATGTTCAGAAATACCGTATGCCAGTAAGTATCAAAACTTATTGGAAAACAATTTTACGGTCGTGAATTACGACCAAAGAGCAAGCGGAAAATCATATCATTTTTTTGAGGATTATTCTAATCTTTCATCAGACTTACTCGTAGATGACTTATTGGCCTTGACGGATTATATATCAGATCGTCTTGGCAAAGAAAAAGTAATATTAATTGGACACTCTTATGGTACGTATATTGCAACGCAAGCTGCCTCTAAAGCTCCTGAAAAATTCACAGCATATGTTGGAATTGGACAGATGAGTGATCAAGCAGGAAGCGAGATTGACGGTTTGAATTACGTTATTCAGCAAGCTGAATACGATGGCAATGTAGAGGATGTTCTATATTTACAAGGGTTAACTGAACAAGTAGAAAATGGCGAGACGTTTATTCCACGGAAGTATATTGCAAAATATGGTGGAGCTTCAAGACTTATTGATAACCCTGATGGGAATATCATAAGTATGTTATTCAGTCGTGAGTATAACTTATTAGATGTGATTCGTTACAACTATGGGCTATCCTATTCTCAAAAAGCTCTATTAGATGAAGTAATGAAAAACCCATTACCTACTAAAGTAAAAAAACTTGAATTACCATGCTATTTTGTTATGGGTAAATATGATTATCAAACTTCATCTAACACAGCAAAAAAATACTTTGATACGATTGAAGCCGATAAAAAAGAATTTATTGCTTTTGAACAATCAGCTCATTATCCACAATTTGAAGAGAAGGAAAAATTTTATGAATGGATGTGCGATACGTTTGTGAAATAATTGGCTCTTCACCAAAACATGGGGTTGATTTCCTTCCAACTGAGTGCTTTCATGGGAGCGCCCGATGAGTCGCTTCTGTGTTTTACAATGACAAGAAATCAATTCTCTTAAGGATATCGATAGTAGCTCACATTATTTATTTACTATATAATTTAGTTATTAAATATTTTAATGGGCTGTGATACTATGTCAAAAAATGATCAATTGCACAATGTGGAAATCATTATGAAAGAGATGTTTGAAATACAGCATACATCGAAAATGTTTGTAAATCTTTTATCTGAGGGAGAATCATTATCTCAAAATCAACTAATCCTCCTACTTCAGCTAAAGATTAATGGTGGTATGAAAGCAACAGAAATTGCTGAATTCTTTAGTGTGACACCAGGAGCCGTTACATCGATGTGCGATAAGCTGGAAAAATTAGAATTGGTAGAGCGAATTAGAGAGCAAGAAGATCGTCGTGTTGTAAAAATGATTTTAACTAATAACGGCGAATTGAAGGTTCAAGATTTATTTTTAAAGTTTCCACAGGAAAAACTGATAGACATGGCAAAAATATTGCGTGAGGTTAATCAGTTAATGAAAAAAATTTTTTAGGATTTCATAAAATTGAAGTCCTTTTTTTATTGCCCAGAAAATACATAAAAAGCTCATGGCAAATTTTTTGTTCTTGACAAAACAAAGTGACATATACTTTAATTAATATATATTTTAATTATTAAAATATATATTAATTAAATTAACATGAGGTGATTATCCGTGATTCAAAAACTACGTACAGTAACCCTTACTAATGGCAATATTACAGATTTAGCAGCGGATTGTGAGCAATTAAATATCCGTGGATTCGTTACTTTACATCAAGAGGTACGCGTAAAAAAAATCTCTACTCATGGTCATAGTTCTTTTCATTCCCACGTTGAAGCACAAATTTTAAATAGTACAGGATCATGCTCTATAAAAGATTTTTGTGAAATTAATGAGATTAAAAATGCCGGGAGCTTAAATATGCGCAATGGGCGAGTAACAAAATTGAATAGTTCTGGGAAGTTGACCATTGAACAAAACTTACAAGCAGAACAGTTTCATGCAATCGGTCTTGTTCAAGCGAATGAAATAGAGGCTAAACATTTTCAATTAAAAATGTCTGGTGGAAATGAGATTGGAAAGCTTATTGCAGATGTGATACATGTAGAAAAAGACACGTTATCTATATCTTTTCTAAAGAAAAAGCTGAATTGTAAATATATTAAAGGTGAACAAATACATCTTTCCTATACAGATGCAGAAATCGTTGATGGAGATATTGTAGCAGTAGGCGATAATTGTCATATACAAACACTTTATTATACAAAAAGCTATTCGATTGCTAAAAACGCCAAGGTGCAGCAAATTATACGGAGGGAAAAGGAATGACATTCATAAAAATCATTCAAGGCTTTTTTTGCTCATTAGCCCTTCTCGTATTATCTATCCTCTATGCAGGGCTAGTCTTAAGCGCATTACTATCAATAGTAGCCGGCATTTTGCGAACATTCGGCTTGGAACAAATACAAATGAGCATTTGGAACGGTGTTGAGCTTCCGATCGCTTTCAGCATTCCTCTAGCACTCTTGGTTTCTTTGTTGCTGTTCTTTTGTTCAATGTATATCAAACACTCTATCCAATTTTGTTTTTCCAAGCTTAAATTTTAAAATAAGAAACACACCTTTTGTTTGATAATAAAAGGTGTGTTTCTTATTTGTTTAATAATCATTAATTGTACGCGAGGGTCTAATTCATCTCCCAAAAATGGAGCTCCCTCAAACTTTTCAAATTCCTCAATTGCTATCTCTTCAACAATTGCTTGTTGTTGTTCTTCATTAAGAGTCGAATATTCGCGGATATACTTCATTAGTATTTCTCATCATGCTGTCCATTCAACTATTTTCATTCAATCCTCGTGTATTTGTCATTAATTAATGCCTATTTTAATATATTAGTTAATATGGATGAAAATTCCCACTGCAACTCCATTTGTGAAATAAAAAAATAGAACCTTCCATCCAAAATTAGAATGAAGGTTCTATTTTATTTTGTAGAAACAAACGCTTAAATCCTTTGTTTCTACATCTAATTTTATTTTAAACGAAGCGCTTCGTCTGTTGTTTCGTTAATTTCTTTAAGAAGCTCTGGATTTTCTACTAATGATTTGCCGTATGATGGGATCATTTCTTTAAGTTTTGACTCCCACTCGTTAACATGTTGAGGGAAGCATTTATTGATTACCTCAAGCATAACGTGAACGGCAGTAGAAGCACCAGGAGAAGCTCCAAGTAATGCAGCAATTGAGCCATCAGAAGCACTTACAACTTCCGTACCAAATTGAAGCGTTCCTTTACCACCAGCTTCAGTATCTTTAATAACTTGTACACGTTGACCAGCTACAATAATATCCCAATCATCGCTCTTAGCATTCGGGATGAAATCACGTAGCTCTTCCATACGTTGTTCTTTAGATAACATAAGTTGTTGGATTAAATATTTTGTTAATCCCATCTCTTTAACCCCTGCCGCTAATAACGTTGTAATATTATGCGGTTTTACAGAAGCAAATAAATCCATATTTGAACCTGTTTTTAAGAACTTAGGTGAGAAACCTGCGAACGGTCCAAATAATAAAGATTTTTTGTTATCAATATAGCGTGTATCAAGATGCGGAACAGACATTGGTGGAGCACCAACTTTAGCTTTTCCGTATACTTTCGCATGATGTTGTTCAGCAACTTCTTGGTTTTTACATACTAAGAATAATCCACTGATTGGGAATCCACCAATATGTTTTCCTTCAGGAATACCTGATTTTTGTAGTAATTCTAGGCTTCCTCCACCAGCTCCAAGGAAGACAAATTTTGCTGTATGGTATTCCATTTTACAGCCATTTTTGTCGTGCACTCGTACTTCCCATGAACCATCGCTAGTACGTTTCATGCTTTCAACACTATGATTGTAGTTGATATCAACGTCTTGAGTTTTTAAGTGGTCGAATAACATACGTGTTAATGCACCAAAGTTAACGTCTGTACCAGTGTCAATTTTTGTCGCAGCGATAGCTTCATCTGCTGGACGATCTTGCATAATAAGAGGAATCCATTCCTTTAGTTTTTCTGGGTTATCAGAAAATTCCATACCTTGGAATAAAGGATTTTTTGTCATCGTTTCATGACGTTTTTTTAGAAACTCTACATTGTCTGCACCTTGTACTAAACTCATATGAGGTAAAGGCATAATAAAGTCTTGTGGATTACTGATCAGTTGGTTGTTCACAAGATAAGACCAAAACTGTTTTGAAAGTTGGAACTGCTCATTAACTTTAATCGCTTTGCTAATATCGATTGATCCATCTTTTTTCTCTGAAGTGTAGTTAAGTTCACAAAGTGCCGCATGCCCAGTTCCCGCATTATTTAATTCGTGAGAACTTTCTTCACCAGCTTTATCGAGCTGCTCAAACACTGTAATTTTCCAATCTGGCGCTAATTCTTTGAGCATTGTTCCCAAAGTAGCACTCATGATTCCGGCACCAATTAAGATAACATCTGATTTAATTTGTCTGTTACTCATTTTTACCTTCCTTATATATTAAGATTTGCAGAAAGGATGTAAAGCTCTCCTGCTTAGATGTCTCAGTAAGCCTAGGAGTAACCTAGGAGTACACCTTTTCTGTATCAATTATTACCTTATTGCAGTGTATCATAATTACATAAAGATTAAAATATCAACTATCTATATGAGAGTTATGTGCATTTTTCGAGCCTTTCCCTTAATAAATCAAGAGAAAAACCTCCTATTCCACCACAAAGAAACCTAACCTTTATTTAAGTTTTATGGAATAATTGACCTAAAATTGGCTAGCATTTTCATATAATAATGAGGATTTTTTTAATATTATATCTATATAATAACATAAAAATATGGAACCAGTCTTGTTTTTGCACCAGCTCCACTACATATAAAAACACACCGAATTTTCTTAATACTTTCTAGCGTAAACTTATTTCTTTTATTCTAACCAAAAAACCGAATCTCATCCTATTTTTCGACAGGGCTTTTTATTTTCCAACCATCTATTTTGAAACCACCCATCTGATTAAATACATGGTTTACTACCTCTTCATATGCCTCCATCATCTTTTGTTTGTCCGTTTCAAGTAATGCTTTTAAAAACATTTCTTTAAATATCGAATCAGGAAAAACATTTTTTAGATATTTTTTAATAAATGCTGGCTCTATAAGATAAGAATGTACTTGATAGTATGGAATGCTTTCTAACTTTAAGAACTGACAGTACTCAGAAAATAAATTAGCTAATGAGTTAAAATACACAAAAGGGAAATCCACTCTTTGTTGTTCAAAACAATCCTTTAAATTATCTAGTGAATCCCATAGTGTATATTTTTTTATTTCTAAAACTGTTTTATTTAGTTCATCATAGTCATTGTTTATCCAATGTTCCGCTTCGATTTTTAACTCATTAAGTATTCCCGTGTTATCAAATAGAATCTTTCCTGTAATGAATTGAACCATGGACATTGTTCTATGGATTTGAAAATCTTCTTGAAAGTATTTGCGAATTTGTTTTGGTGGATTAGCGAAATATTCTATAAGAAAACCTTTAACAATTCTATTCCCTCTCTCTCGCCAATCAACATCTTCAGATAAAATAATATGTACATCTATATCAGAAAGCTTTGAAGGATCTCCCGTTATATAGCTCCCACATACGAGTGCCCCTACAACATCATTTCGGTTCTTCCAATCTTTTAAAAACTCTTCAAGTGCCATTTGCCATTCTTCCATAAAACTATCATCACCTTTCTTAAAAATTGAGCTTTGGAATATCTCATATATTCAATATTTATCAAAAAAAACCTTTAACTTTGTAAATGAAAAAAACACAGCATTATTAGCTGTGTTAAATTATAAAAAACATTATCTTTTTTATTGATGTTCCCTTTAGTTATAAAGAAATATATCCGTCGTTTTCAGGATCTTTTGTTCAATTAGATGATTATCTCAATTGTTTTTAAAATGATGCCGTTATTCTAATTAGAACACCCATCTAACCTTTATTTTTTTCTAGTAGTTGCTCTATTTTATGATCAGCACGTAGTAAGACTTGCTTTATTTGTTTAATCTCATTTTCTCTTTGAAGCATTTGCTTATACTTATTTTGAAATAATATTTTCAGCTGTTGAACGTTCTGAATTTCCGCTTCTGTCAATTCATCATTTTCATCAGTATTTTGCGACCATTCAAAAAGCATTTTAATTTCTTGAAGTGAAAAACCACATTGCTTTAGTTTAAGAATTGCACTAATGATTTCAATATGTTCCTCGTTATACTCACGATGTTTGTTTTTTATTTCCGGATGTAATAGACCCATTTTTTCGTAATAACGAATCGTATCTTTACTAAGATCCGTACATGTAGCAAATTCACCAATTTTTATGATCATCACCTACTACACTATAAATTTATAAACCAATAATAGCAGTATACAATGGAATATGAAGCGAACGATATGGTGACTATATCTTAGTTGTTTATTTGTCAATAGCCCTTCCGCAACTGCGAATACATGTAACAATACAAATTCAAGGATTAGCAACACCAGTACCAGAGCTTTGTTTGGTATAAATATCGTTACAAGAATACCGATAGATAAAAGTACAAATAAGAATGTTCGTATTTGATATCCGTGCTCTTTCCATTGATACAAGCCTGCAATCCCTGTTAATAATGCGTATACCCCTATCAATACATAAACAATAATATCCATTTACATCACCCCATTCTTTTAATACTTTCACTTTAAAAGATGGAGTTAACTCCATGTCAACAGATTTTAATCAAAAGAGCCACAATCAATCTTCTGGATCTACTACCTATCGTTAGTACAAGAAATATACTGCTGTTGCTAATGAAGTTATAAAGCCAATTCCAACTATGAATAAAAGAGTTTTATAGCTAGCCTCTGTGTCCTAGAAAATGTCAGCTAAACGGTTTTGAATAGACTCTGGTAATAGTTGAAAGAACAATCCTTCATATTTGATATCGAGTATCCCAGCAATGACAATAATAATAATGATGAATAGTAAAAGGGGTTTCTTATTTTTAGAAATCCACTTCAATAGGCTCCCCTCCTTTGAAAAAAGAACATTATAGTTTGTAAATTAAGTATATATTGATTCATGTCATATAGAAACCTAACCTTTGATAAATAAAATCATTATCTGTCACCCAAATTAGAGATGTTACATAAATTAAAATGACGCTGTACTATATTATAAAATTGGTTTTCTTTTAGTAATTGAATTCAAATCAGTTCCTTTGGGTAAACAATAATCAAAGCTTTTGTCTCACCAATGATCGATTTAGATTTTATAAAGAAAGGAATAGCAATGGTAAACTTTAAATCATTTCGTGGGGTCGTTACACAGATTGATGATTTTCCGATCGGGCAAAACGGAGAAAAGGAAGGTTGTTATAAACTTATGACGGTAGAAGATAGTACTCAGGGCATCGTTAATTTTGTCGTCTCACCTTCTACTTATTTTGTAAACCAAGAAATTGTAACAATCGGTGATCAGATTACTGGATATTATGATGGGAATGCACCTGTTCCTTTGATATATCCACCTCAATATCGAGCCCTCGTTGTCGTAAAGGAAAATAGCTTTCAAAATGTCAAAGTCGACTTTTTTAATAACCAATTAGTGAGTAGTGATGGCCAATTACAACTAAATCTTTCTGCTTATACACTTATCTTGCTCAAAAATGGGCAACCTTTTTCAAAAAGCCCCGCAAATCGAAACTTAATTGTTATTTATGGCCCTACTACAAGAAGTATTCCTGCACAAACTACACCATATACAATAATTGTTTGGTGTTAACTAAAAACAAAAGAAAATATTTCCCAGGAAAGAGTTCGATCTTCCGCGTTACGCTCTCTACTAACTATACTTTTTCAAATCGACGGATTACATTCTGTTACTCAAAACATTATGTTTCCTCATCTGTACAACATTTCACATAAAGACCAACAGCGCATTATATACAAGCAAACAAAATGAATAAAAATAAGCGGCTTAAGTCCTTTAGATTATAGGGCTTAAACCGCTTAAAGCATTATTTTTATTTCTTCTATCTACTGGTTGCCATGCATTTCGTGTAATTGCTGCTTGATTTGCTCTAAGTATTCTTTATTTTGTTGGACTGTATCCAAATGCTCACCAAATTGCTTTGCATTCATGAATGCATTTTCTGCATGTTCGATTTGATTGAAAGCATGCTCAAGCGCTATCTCCTCCGGATGTGACTTTGCATGCTTCAACAAACGCTCTGCCTTTTGGACAGAGTTCCCAAACAAAGTGCTTGGATGATCCTGTTTCCAGCTCATATCTGAGTGCTTAGCCAATTTTGCCTCTTCCCTTCGTGCAAATTTGATAAATAATCTAGATATAGTATTGGAAAATGTGCAGAAAATATGTACGGAAAAGTTAGTGAATATCTATGCATTAATGAGTGAAGAACAAGTTTAAGAAAAAGGAGACCGTCTAAAATGATCGGTTTCCTTTAGCAAAGCTTTTTACTTCACTTTCTAGAATTAATCGCACTCGATACGGTCCTTCAAGTACATTTCCTCTAAAGCGTATCGACTACAAATTTTCTTTAGCCATCTTTTTATTGGCAGTATGATTGCTTTCTATCCTTTTGCCCTTATTTTTCCTTTGCTAATAGGCTAGCTTTTTGGACAAGAACTTTTTTTCTCTCTCTATTCCTTAGTACGGGCAATATTTATAAAATCCTTATTTTGGAAAAAAGTGTGCGAAATCAATTTAAATTCACATACCTTTTTTATCTATTGGTACAAATATTCATGAAGAACGGATCTATATGATACTATTCTTCATGAATAGTTTAAATGTAGAGAGACATTCCTTTGTTACCTACATCCTATCAATCAATCTCACCTAGAATTCAGGTAAAAATCTTTCATTTCAATTAAGGAGAGTAAACATGAACAACAATAAGGACAACACAGAAGTCATCTTACTTTCTGACCCATCCGAATGCTTGATGCATCCGTTTTATAATAAACAAATCGTCTTTACTGGTGCCCTTTCCACTATGACACGTTCAGAAGCTGCGAAAAAAGTACGAGCTTATGGAGGGATTATGCAAGGGGCAGTTACGCAAGATACAGATTTCCTTATTCTTGGGGACAAACGTCGCGGTATAAGTACGAAACAATTAAAAGCTGAGAAATTGATTAGCCTTGGTCTAGACATTCAGATTATTATTGAGGATGATTTTATTTGGCTCATTTCAATGTAAAAAGAATATCTACCACATCTTTCAAAGAAGATTTGCCTCAAATATAAATTCATCTCATCTAAAAAGGTATGCAAAACAACTATGTTCACATACCTTTTCACATATTTTATTCCTCAAACTTATGAAAAACTTCTCCCTAATAAATCTACATGAGTTTAATTTGAGAGCTTACACACAACATATTTCAGTAGGGCTAAAACGGATTAACTAAACAAAGTTTAAAAAAATAGCACGGCTTAGTTTACTACACAATCGGAGCTCTAATATAGAACATATCTTATAGTATCCTAGCAAAAGGAGGTGATAAAATGGCGCAAGTTCTTGATTACCAAGCAACTGAACCTCTAAGTACGTTTAACCCAGAAACTGCTTTTCCAATTCCACAGGCTCCATTTAGAGTTCTTTTAGCTTCGATTCAAATAAACATCCCAGGCACCGCTTCAAGAAATAATAACGTTGAGCTACTTGCAAGCGTTGGTGTGACGGGAGTTACAAATATTTCTCAACTTGTATTTAGAATCTTCCGTAACGGGAAAGAAATCTATAATACTCAAAATGGCGCAGAATCAGCTGGTTCAGAACAAAACTATATCTTTACATTCCAAGCTATTGATTCCAACTTACCAGCTGGCACTAGCTTCTATCAGGTTTTTGTTGAGAACATTACACCTAACACACAAGCAAATATTGTTGGACCGATTTCTTTTAGTGGCTTAGCAATAAAAAGTTAACGATAATAGCTCTTACCATGCATCTTGATTATGTTTATGCCCAGTACAAGTTTGTGGCATACACGATCATTTTTTTAGCGTGTTGATCGATGAATGAGATGCATGTTTTATATAAAGATTTAAAAAAATAAGCTGTATAGAAGTTATTAAAAATCAAACTTTCTATACAGCTTATTTTTTCTTTTATATTAGAGGTCATTTCATCAATTTTGAGAAATTGTTAAAAAGTATTCTACAACAAATTGGCGAAACTGCTTAGCAATTGGTGTAAAGTAGCGTTTTTCGGACCAGGTTAACCCAATAGTTCGTTGACAAGCTGGTTCCCTTGGGGCTGGTCAAACTTAGCCGCACAAGGATTGTTTTTACTCATTTACCTTTTACTCGCTCTCATCGTCGGCTGGATTTCAAGTCATATCCAGCATAAAGATCCATCTGTCTAATAAGTACATACTTTTTAGAAAGACTCCTTTCTTATTTCCGTGTTTTTTTGTATAACATCGTCTACTCTATAAAATGAAAGTGCTCTATTTTTATACTGCGCTTAGATATAGGTTTAATGAAGATTCTACTTCCGTAGCTACTAGTTCAATAAAATCACGATAATCTTTAGTCGTATGTGCTTTATCTAAAGCATTATAATAAGCTAGTCGGTTTTCTACTTTAATAATAATTGGCGGATATCCTGATTTCATTAACTCTAGGTTTAACAACAATCTAGAAGTTCGACCGTTACCATCAATAAATGGATGGATACCGACAAAAATCGCATGCAGCATCGCACCACGTTCTATTGGATGTAAACTTTGCGCATCCCCTTCATACCATTTCATTAATTGATCCATCTGTTCTTGAATCTTAATCGCCTCTGGTGGTGTATGGACTGCCCCCGAAGTAAATACTTGCTGATTTCGGTACACGCCCGCATACTCATCATCAATTCTCTTTAACACTAATCGATGTAAATTTTTTATTTGCCACTCTGAAAATGGCTCTTCTTTTCGCACAATATCCTCAACATACGATATTGCATCTCGATGGTTAATTACTTCTAAATGCTCTCGCATCGTTTTGCCTCCGACAGTAATTCCCTCAAGCACTACCTTAGTTTCGTTTATCGTTAGCGTATTACCCTCGATTGCATTCGAGTTATACGTCCATTCTAAAAACAACTTTTCACGCAAACTTTGCACCGTATATTTCGGTAATGGTCGCTTAGCATCCAATGCCGCCTTCTTTTCATCTATTCTTTCAAACACAAGCTCACCACCTTTTCTTGTTAATTAAATCTTACTTGAAAAGTTAAATTTATTATAGTTTAAACCCTATTTACAGTTTCACTTCTTTTAAGTAAACGGTCGGTTAAATGACGTTAAAGGAGATAAATAAATTGAACGGGCTGAACAATCTTTCGTGTAATTCGATAGTATATCAGGATAGGGCTATAAATAATCATTTTAAATTTTTCTAACATAGGATGCGAAAAATCTGCTAAATAAAGTGGTGGATTGTTCGGGTTAAAATAGCACTTGGTTTTTATCGATTGGCAACATCTTATTTTTATGCTCGAAAGCTTTCTGTGTATTTTAATGCAAGCTGCGTTCGGGAAGTTACTTGAAATTTTCGATACAAATTTTGCAAATGCTTCTTTACTGTATTTTCGCTGACATATAAATAATTGGCGATTTCTGCATTTTTAAATCCTTTACATAAATACATTAACAACTCTTTTTCACGTTGTGTAGTTTGCAATGACTCGTCTGGCTGAACATATTGATGTAATAAATATACATTTTCAATTGTCCGTTTTACATACAATAGCTTTTGACTATCCTGCTCTGTAAATGGTGTTTCCCCTTTTTTTCGCAAAAAGCCAATAGCCGCTGTTGGCTTTTGCTGATTGTACAGATACATAACCATTTCATCTATAAAATCATTTAATTGTAAAAAGCGTTCAACATAATACCGCTTTTTCTTCATCGATATTACTTCATTTCGTTGCATTAATTGAATATCGGGTTGGTTTCGCATATTCACTGGGTGTAAAGGATCATAATATTTATATTCATGTAGATAATTTTGTACCGTATCTGTTTCTACATTGAAACAGATAGGCTGTTCATTTAACTCCCCATCCGTAACTTCCCAAAATACCGTATGCTCATATTGAAAACATTCACTCAATACTTGCAACATATTCAATTTAAAGTCTTCACTTGTTTGTTGCATATTCATATTCGAAATCTTAAACGTTGCTTCTAATAAATACTTCACCTCTTTTTGCTCACACAATATCAATCCCCCCCAATTCCCTATTTTAAATCCATATATTCTCGTTAAAAACAAATTATCCTTTCGGGTAATATCAATTCTTTTCATCTCAATTTAAAATGAATTTGTAAGTCAAAACTATAATGAGGTGATCAGATGAAATTACAAGAATATGCTTCATATGACGGTCTTGGATTAGCGGAGTTAGTAAAAACAAAGCAAGTGACACCACAAGAACTTACAAAATTAGCGCTACAAGGTATTGATAAGGTTAACCCTTCGATTAATGCCGTTGTTAGCGTGTTAGAGGAACAAGCTGAAAAAGCAGTTTCAACTTTAAATGATAATCAACCATTTGCAGGTGTCCCATTTTTAATTAAAGAAGTTGTACTCCATGCAGAAGGTGTGCCACATAGTATGGGCAGTCGTGTTGCAGAAAATGCTGTAATGTCTGTCGATAGTGAATTAATGAAACGTTTTAAAAACGCTGGTTTTGTGTTAAGCGGTACTACCACAACACCAGAGTTCGGCTATAATGCAGCAACGGAAGCTGTCATTTATGGTCCAACACGTAACCCATGGAATCTAAACCATAGCCCTGGTGGTTCAAGTGGCGGTGCAGGTGCTTCTGTCGCAAGTGGTATCGTCCCAATCGCACATGGTAATGATGGAGGCGGATCCATTCGAATTCCTGCATCATGCAGTGGTGTCGTTGGCTTAAAGCCTTCACGTGGTCGCGTGCCAATGGGGCCTTATAATAGTGAGGCATTAAATGGACTAGCCATTGAATTTGCGTTGACAAAAACCATTCGTGATACCGCTACATTACTGGACCAAGTAGCTGGACCAGACTTAGGATGCTACTCGATTATTCAAAGTCCAAAAATGCCGTACAGTAAAGCCATTCAGCAAAAGGTACTTCCACTGAAGATCGCCTGGACAACAGAAACAAATTCTGGTGCATTCGTTGATCCGGAATGTATCGAGGCCGTACATAAGGCCGTAAAATTATTAGAAGAATTAGGGCATGAAGTAGTCGAAGCTCGACCAGTTTACGACCAAGCACCATTTTCACGTGCAACGGTAGATATTTGGACAGCGAATATTTATAAAATGATTGTGGGGGCAGCGGAATTAACAGGTAAAACACCTTCACGCGATAATATCGAAGCAGCCATTTGGCAATGCTATGAATATGGCAAAGACTTAAAAGCTAGCGCACTTTTAGAAGCCATTAATACGAATGCACTTGTATCACGTCAAGTAGCGACATTCTTTGCAGATTATGATGTGCTTTTAAGTCCAACAATCGGCACATTACCAGCGAAAATTGGTGAGCTAAATGCGGATAATCCAAACATCTCGGCGATTGAATGGACAGAGCAACTATTCACATACGCGCCGTTTACCAATTTGTTTAACGCAACAGGTCAACCATCGTTATCGTTGCCACTTGCGATGAGTGCGTCTGGCTTACCTATCGGGCTACAATTTACAGGACGCTTCGCAGATGAGTTAACCCTTCTACAGCTTGGGAAACAATTAGAAGAATCTGCTCCATGGAAAGATCGTAAACCACCCGTACATGTGGGTGCAGAAATTGCGGAAATCGCGACAACATAAAAAAAGAAGGTACAAGATTTTTTCTTGTACCTTCTTTTTTGCTAGTTTACGGACATGAATTTTCTATAAGCAACTACACCACCGACTATGCCTACAACTGTTGCCTTGATAGGATTAATTGAAAAAAATAATGAATTACTGTAGTCATTTCTCATTTGAAAGTTCTACTTTTTTATTAAATTACTAGGAAGATAGATTTAATCTATCTTTGATAATCTGATACTAATTATCAATAATTCAGAATATTTAAATATTAGGATATTCGGATTGGTCCCCTTGTGATAAATTGGAAATATCACACTAAATCGCAAAGTGTGACAACTAAAAGCAGAGGGGGAAATGAGATTTGAAAAAGTTTAAGTTTACGAAGTTCTTAAGTAGTATTCTAACTTTCGTTATGGTGCTTTCTCTATTGGTTCCATTGTCGAGTGCTAGTGCTGAAGAATCGAAACCATTCAAGCAGGATAGTCAAAGTGAAAGTATAATTCAACTAAAGGCTGCTATCGCTGAACAGCTAAGCTTGTCTAAAGATGGTCCAACTCTACACGAAAGCTTACAAAATGTATCAGGCAATCAAGATGTTGCAGTCATCATTCATTTATCTGAAAAGCCTGTGGCACTAGAGCAAGGAATGAGCCAAGTCAAAGGCCAAAAATTCTCTAATGCCCGAGCAAATGAAGTTCGTTCAAATGTAAAAGCACAACAAGCAAAAGTTAAAAAAGAGTTAGCTACTAAAAAAGTTCAGATGACTCAAGGATACACATTTGATACTGTTTTAAACGGTTTTGCGGCAACTATGAAAGCAAGTGATCTCCCGAAACTGCTTACAGTAGAAGGAATTACATTAATCGAACCTGATGCAATTGTTTATGCATCAGAAGATAATAAGATGAAATCATCGGAACTTATTAAGGAAGATCAATTAGAAGCTCAAATGAATACAAGTAATTCTTTCCTTGGCATCGAACAGCTTTGGAAGGAAGGAATTGAAGGACAAGGAATAAAAGTAGCAGTATTAGATACTGGTATTGATGCAGATCACCCTGAGTTTGCTGGGGTTTACAAGGGTGGGAAAAACTTCATTCCATATTCAGCAACTTACACGAAGCCTCGGGCAGATAACGATGCATCGGAAACATTGCCCTCGGAGCGTCCAGTAGGGACACCTGAATTTAATGAAAAGGGAAGCTCGTTCTATACTTCTCACGGTACACATGTTGCTGGAATAATTGCAGCAATCGGAGCTAACGAATTCGGTATTAAAGGAATAGCTCCAAAAGTAGACCTTTATGCTTACCGTGTTCTTGGGGCGTACGGAAGTGGAGCTACATCTGGTATTGTTAAAGCAATTGAAACTGCTGTAATAGAAAAAATGGACGTTATCAACCTTTCACTTGGCGGGGGAGCTAACTCTGAAACGGATGCCGGTTCATTTGCTATTAATAATGCAATGATGGCTGGAACAATCGGAGTAATTGCAACAGGGAACGATGGTCCAAATCGCGGAACAATGGGCACGCCTGCAACCGCTCGTTTAGGAATTGCTGTTGGTAACACATCAAATCCTGAAACAATGTATAACGGGGAAGTGAATGTTACAGTTGGCAACTACAACTTAACAAAACAGCTTCCATTAATGGGAACCACTTTTGCGAAAAATTTAGCAACACAGCTTCAAGGAGAATTTGACCTAGTTGCTGTTCCTGGAAACGGGGAAATAAAAGACTTTGAAGGAATTGATGTAAAAGGTAAAGTGGCATTGATTTCTCGTGGCAGTATCGCATTCGTTGATAAAATTGCGAATGCAAAGGCAAATGGAGCAGTCGCAACAATTATTCATAACTTTGCTGGTGGAACGAGTGCACCGAACATTTCAGGCACATTCCTTGGTGATTCATTTGATTTTCTGCCAACATTTGATATGTCCCAAACAGATGGCGATGCAATTCGCGCTGCATTAGCAGGCGGAACCGGAAAAGTAAGCTTTAGTAAATTTGCTTCCACAAAGACACTAGGAGATGATGTAAACTCTTCAAGTTCACGTGGACCATCTACACCAAACTTTGATATTAAACCAGATGTAAGTGCACCTGGAACAAACATTATGTCAACGATTCCAATGTATAAAAAAGATTTCCCTGATGCAGATTATGGGGAAGCATATGATCGTAAAACAGGAACTTCTATGGCAACACCACATATTACAGGTATTGCTGCATTAATTAAACAAGCAAACCCTGATTGGAACGCGTTCGATGTAAAAGTGGCGCTTTCTAACACCGCAAAGGTTTTAGATAAAACAACATACGATGTGTTTTCTCAGGGGGCAGGGCGTGTAAATGCTTATGCAGCAGTTCATCCGGAAATTCTTGCCTATGCACTTGATAGCGCAATTTTAGATGGAACTGGTGCAGTTACAGAAAACTTGAAAGGTACAGTTACTTTCGGTCCACAATCACTTAAAGACCGGGATATTTCTGTAACGAAACAAGTTTTAGTAAAAGATATTAAAGGGAACGGCGGCAATTATAACGTATCAATTGATGTGACAAAAACATTTGGTGATGCAACTGTTACAGTAGATCAGCCGACATTCAATCTAGTTGGTGAGCAAGTTTTAAATATTACATTAACTGCTTCACAAGCTACGGCACCAAAAGGCTCTGAAATACTAGGGTATATTTACATCAGCGGTGGAGATACAGAAATCTCATTGCCATTTGCAGCTGACTTTGGGGGCGCGGCAGTAACTGAACTTAAAGATTTTAAGATTACAGAAACAGACCTATCCTTTAACGGAGATGGAGTGAAAGACTCAGCTGTACTTTCATTCACCTTAACTGGAGATGTAACAACTAACTATATCGAGCTTTGGGATATTATGAATCCTGAAGGTGGCGAATACGGAGACGGCTACATTGGTTATCTACATGCAGGTACTGCGCTAGGAAAAGGCTCTTATACGCTGAATGTTGGTGGGCAGTACAAACCATGGGGATCAGAACCTGCCACAACGATTCCAGATGGCCTGTATACAATTGACTTCACCGGTCTTGCAGCATCAGGAGTAGTTTCCGGTTATGTTGGACCAATTTTCGTGAAAACGACTAAACCAGAAATTACTGGTTCAGTAGCTGAAGGTGTCGCTACAGGACAGGTAACAGATAAGTATATCGACTACAATGAAGAGTTATATTTATACGGTTTAAATTACAATTTAAATGATAAATTAAAAGCTTCCTATATTTCGACGGTAAATGGCGAAGTACAAGCGCCAGTTGCTTTTGAATTAAATCAAGACGGTAGCTTCACATTCCCAGTAACAGCAGAAACTAATGCTGTATCAGTAATAATTAATGACGCAGCCGGGAATGTTGGTGAAGCATTGATATATGAAAAAGAAGTAGTAGAACCAGTAGTAGCACTTTCTGTAAATCCAACTAAGCTAGACCTAACAGCTGGAGAAACTGCACAACTTACGGTAACAGAAACGTCAACGCCTGCAGAAGGTGAGGCAACAGAGGAAGACGTAACTTCAAAAGCTACTTATGTTGTTGGAGATGAAAATATTGCAACAATAGTAAATGGCTTAGTAACTGCAGTAGGTGAGGGCACGACTACAATTACTATTTCATACGGTGATAATAAAGTTACTGTAAATGTGACAGTTAAAGCATCTGTTGTAAAAGAACCAATAGTAACACTAGAAATTGACCAAGCTCAGGTTGAAACTAGAATAGGTAAAGAAGTTACAGTTAAGATTACTGAAGTAACTACTTTTGATGGTAAAACAACAGAAAAAGATGTTACAAAGCTTGCAACCTACGAAGTAGCGAATGATAAAATAGCTACTGTAAAAGCAGGGGCTGTAAAAGGAAAAGGTCAAGGTAAAACGACGATTACGGTAACGTATGGTGAGCATACACTAACATTTGATGTGTTGGTTGTAAAGCCAGGGAATGGCAATGGCAATGGCAACGGCAACGGCAATGGCAATGGCAATGGCAATGGCAATGGTAATGGTAATGGCAACGGTCATAATGAAATTACCGAGTTATAATTTAATTTCAGTTCAAGCAAAAAGAGAAATTGCACAGCGCAATTTCTCTTTTTGGTATTTATTATAAAGCAATCCCTTTAAAAAGATTATCTCCTACTAGATGCATAATAAAACCGCACTTACTTATGATACGGTTCTCCCTTCATAATCCTAAAACTTCTATAAATCTGCTCCACCAAAACAAGCTTCATTAGCTGATGCGGTAATGTCATTTTTCCAAAGGATTGTTGTTCATCAGCACGTTTCAACACATCATCATGTAAACCAAGGGAGCCGCCAATGACGAACGCGATTTTACTTTTGCCGTAGGTCATGAGGGATTCGAGATCTGCCGACATTTGTTCAGAGGTTTTCATTTTGCCGTTAATGGCTAGGGCGATAACGTATGTATCTGGGCTGATTTTAGATAGAATACGTTCACCCTCTTTTTTCTTTACAATTTCCATCTCTGCTTCGCTTAGCTGCTCGGGTGCTTTTTCATCTGGTACTTCAATTAAATCCATTTTTGCGTAGCCACCGAGACGTTTTACGTATTCATCTATTCCCATTTTTAAGTACTTTTCTTTTAGTTTTCCGACTGATACAATCGTTATATTCACACGTTATCCACCTTTACATTTCATTTACAAACAAATTATCCACAAAAGTTATCAACATATCCACAAGTGATTCCTATATCTTGTGTAAAGTTATTTACTTGATACAAGATATTCTGCAGGTCGTTCACAGTAGCTACATTTTGTGGATAACTTTTTATCCTCTTCGATTTTATCCATAATTGGGAACTCTTTTTGCTCAGCCACAAACATGTCTAAAGCGTGTTCTATATGGTTTTCACAGCTGTATTTTTCCATTTTTGCACCTCTTCTTATTTTCCGAAATTTCCACAAACTTATTCACAATTCAGTCTATGTTATCCACAATCTATTGTAACAAAGGTCAGGCGAGTATGGAAGAATGGCTTTCTACCGCCACTCGCAGTGTATATGTTATTATTCACAATTTTCTAGTTATCCACAATATTTTCTAAATCATCCTTAATAATTCATTCGATGCCTTCGAATATTTTTAACGCATCATTAATAATGTGGGGTTGATTTCCCGTTCCGGATGGGTGCTTTCCTACGGGCGTCCTATGAGCTGCTTCACTCGCGATGCTCGCTCCAGGGCCTCGGGCCAACAGATGTTTTTTGCGCGAAAGCGTAGTGCAACGAAGCGACAGCACCTAGGTTGGTCACGAAGGCGTTATCACAGGACGTGATGGCTTTAGCCTTCGTTCCTCTATTGCTGATCCCCAAGGAGTCACCCAGCCTCCACTCCAATCAACTTATAAAAATGGCATACATGATAACAAATATTAGTATCAACTTTTGATGATAAATAATATCTTTAAATTCACAAAAAAAAATCAGTGGAGATCTTATAATCTCCACTGATTTCTAATTTACAATGAATCGCTATTTGTTAATGTTAGTGATAGATCCACTAATTTACCTTGGCGGTATACTTTCATCGTCAATTTATCACCAATTTTTTTGTTAATATATAAATGCTTGCGCAAATCGATTGATGTTTCGATTTTTTCGCCATCCATTTCAACTATTACATCGTATTGTTGAATGCCTGCTTTTGCAGCTGGAGAGTTAGGCACAACATTATCAATAACAACACCTTTTGTAACATCATTTGGCAATTTTAAATTTTGTTGATAGAATGACGGAATATCCGTTAAGTCTGCTAATATTTTAATACCCATTGTTGGACGTTTCATTTCACCATTTTTCTCTAATTCCTCGATAATAGGAATTGCTGAGTTAATCGGAATGGAGAAGCCTAAACCCTCAACAGAGGATTGTGCAATTTTCATGGAGTTAATGCCGACTAATTCACCAGCAATGTTTACAAGTGCACCACCACTATTACCAGGATTGATTGCTGCGTCTGTTTGTAATACTTCTTGTTGCCAATCTATAGTGCCATCATTGTTTATGTCAACTGGTACAGAACGATCCTTACCAGAAACAACACCTGTAGTAACAGAACCATAGAATTCTAAGCCCAGTGGGTTACCAATCGCAATTACTGTTTCACCTTGTTTTAATACATCAGAGTTACCAAATGTCGCTACTGTCTTAACATCTTTAGAGCTGATTGAAATGACTGCTAAGTCTGTCCAAACATCGCGACCAACTAATTGTGCCACTTCTTTCGAACCATCTGGCATTGTTACTTCTAACTGCTTTGCACCTTCAATAACATGGTTATTTGTCACGATAAATGCTTTATCGCCTTGAACTTTGTAAATAACACCTGAACCACTCCCTGCAGCCTCTTCTGACGTGGTTGTCGGGTTCCAGAATCCTCCACTTTTCACTTCTTGAATATTTGTAATCCCTACAACGGCCCCTGAAGCCTTATCAACTGCTTTCGTAACATCAGTTGTCACTTCTGTTGCAACTTGATTAATGGTTGTTTCATTTTTATTACCATTACCTGCGCTACTTGTTGTTGTACCAGGCATTTGATTAACAAGTCCAGGCATCATGAGCCAAACGAGTAAAGCCCCAATGATGACGCCGATAAAACCGGTAAATAAATAACCACCTTTACCTCCGCCACCGCCTTTCTTTTTATGACGTTTCTCTTGCGTTTCTCGCTCCTCTTGTTCGAGTCGCTCCTGAAGAGGTGACTTCTGTATTTCATCATTTTTTAATAAATCATTATTTTTATCATCATCTTGAAAATAGCCCATTTTCCTCATCCTTTCCCTTATTAGTATTTGCTAGTTGTTACCCTAATATTACAATTCAAACATTAAAATCAGATGAAAAATAAATAAAATGGACATAAAAATGGCTGTTCAATACATTTTCTATAAAATGTGATTGAACAGCCTCATTAAAGCTTCTTTTTTATTGTTTACTAATCATTAAACGGTTACTAATTTCGTCGGCTCTTCTGCATCTGTATCAAGTAAATTTAAATACTCCCCGACAATAATGCCGCAAGATTGCAACGTTTGTGTAACACTCATGCGTGCAAGCTCTTTCATATTATTATCTTTACTTAAATGTGATAAATATATATTTGTTGGTTTTTCAAATACTACGTCACTCATTGCGATAGCTGCATCCTCATTTGAAACGTGCCCTACATCACTTAAAATACGACGTTTTATAGACCATGGATAACGCCCCATTTGCAGCATATTCACATCGTGGTTACTTTCAAATACAAAGGAATCAGCACCACGAATAATCCCTTTCATACGGTCACTGACATAACCTGTATCCGTAATAACAACAAGCTTGCGCCCATCTTCATGAAAGCTATAAAACATTGGATCTGCTGCATCATGGGATACAGCAAAAGATTCAACAGCCAATGAACCAAAATGCTTTACAGTATCCATTTCAAATTCAAAACGTTGCTCTAAAGGTATATCACCGACTAGCCCGTCCATCGCCTGCCACGTTTTGGCGTTAGCATAAACAGGTACATTATATTTTCGTGCCAATACACCTATTCCTTTAATATGATCACTATGCTCATGTGTAACAAAAATGCCACTTAGCTGTTTCATATTGCGGTCGACTTTTGTAAATAGTTGCTCCATCTTTTTGCCACTAAGACCCGCATCGACAATAAATGCATGATCATCATTCTCTACATAAATCGAATTTCCTGTACTACCACTTGCTAAAACACTAAATCGCATTATTCAACTCCCCAGTCTTCCTCTTCAGCCTTTTGCTTGTCTCCTTGGATTTCAATAATTTTCCCATCAATAGCATCAACGAAGTACTCATCTATTTCTCCGTCCGGTAATTCCACTTGTACTTCCCATGTTGGTATCAACACTTGCGTTTGTGTTAAATTACTAAATGTTGAGTAACCTAGCTTCACTTGCTTAATACGCGATTCTGATTTTAATAGCCCTTTATTATAAAGTGTCTGGAAAATTTGAAGTGGTGGTATGACCGTTTCTTGTTCCTCCATCTCTTCGATATTATCAATCATTGTCTGCTCATACATTACCACTTCGTTATCTAAATTCCACTGTACTTTTAATACGGCACTATCATTGTAATAGAACATTCGATTATTTTTCTTCTGGAAGAAGACTGCGACTCTTTCCTCATGATCTACCTTCCATAGTGCATAAGAATCTCCATCTTTAACGTTTGTATGGACAAAATCAGTAAAGCTTGTATCATCGCTAATATTTCGTAATTTCACAGGGTTAATAAAATTAACACGTATATGTGCATGTGTCTCATCAGTGAAACTTACTCGCTGATTGTCATCGTTAACAATATTTTTAAAATTATGCACTTTGCCTGTAATGTAAGTAGCAGATTCATTACTATTCGGCAGTGGTCCATACGTTATATTATCATCTTTTAAACGGGCTTCTATTGTTTTTTCACCTAGTATTTCAACGCTCTGCGCTTCATTATAGCGATTTAAATACAACCAATACAAGAAGATATTTAAGATTAAAAAAACGAATATAAAAATAGATTTTGTTCTATTCCAATCCATTTATGACACCCCCTAATATGTCAGGCGTCAGTTTCGTCGATATACCGTTACGAATAACAAACCAGCATGGCTCTAATGTCACTATTGTACTTTGGTCATAGGTTAAATAGAAACCCACAACAATATCATCTATATCTGATAAAGCAATGTTATTTAGCTTTTTAATCTTTTCAACGATTTCAGATCCTGACGGAAGTTCCTTCATCTCTTTTTCGGATGGAATATCTTTCTCAAAAGAAAAGTATGGACGTTTGTAGCGGAAAATACGATTATCTCCCCAAACGGTTGTAATTCGGTTTATAGCCTGATCACTATAAATCGGTAGTCCATGTAAATAAAGCTGATAATCTAATTGATTATTGCTTGTACTTGTTGAGGCTAAGCGATAATCATCTGTAAAACCGCCGTGTTCATTGATAAATTCAAAGCTATCCGTAAAGAGCTTGGAAGGCTCTATTCTTACACTACTTTCTGCAGCTGGATATACATAGGTTAATGATTTCACTTTCGAATCAATCACCATCCGTGACATTCCATCGTGATATTTTTCAGTAGTTGCACTTT
Organism: Lysinibacillus sp. RC46; assembly: GCF_041262385.1. Classification (NCBI taxonomy): domain Bacteria; kingdom Bacillati; phylum Bacillota; class Bacilli; order Caryophanales; family Bacillaceae; genus Lysinibacillus; species Lysinibacillus sp. RC46. The sequence continues at coordinate 150,482 of NZ_JBGCCF010000008.1, forward strand.
CATCAGTGCGCACGACATTGTTTAGATTTGTAAATACCACATTTTTAAATAATTCAGGTTTCTCTTCGATTAAATACGTATATTTTGCAGATTCAATTTTATCATTTGCAATATATAGTGAGGTAAAGCCATCTCGCTCCACTTCTTTAAAAGTGCCGTATGTTTTCGCTGGTTCAATAATATTTCTTACAAATTGATTAGCATTTTCTAGACTTACACGTGAACCCATCAATAATTCATTGTTGCCACTAATGAAAAATACCTGTAACACTTTGTTATTATAATTGCCCCAATCTATAATCATACGATTGAAGGTTGTTTCAGGTAGATCCTTATCAGCGAACTGAAAAATCGTGTTAAAGGCAGAGTAAGGAATCTCACCAGGAAAAAAGACGGTCATATAATTGTTAGAACGAATCATGTCGTTTACAGAGTCCGCCTTAAGATTATTGTCAATGGGCGTTAAATCTAGGACATTCCATCCCCGAAATGCGTCCATAATATCTATCATTGCACCATTAGATACTGTTCCGGTAAATTCCTTATCAAAACGGTAAATAGCTTTATAAGGACGAATTACATCATCCATTTTTTTTTGTGGTCCGATTAGAATTTCTTTTCCTTCAGTCTGTTCAATAACTTTATAATCTGGCGTGTATGTCCAAATCATAAAGGTTAAAACTACACTTAGCATAACGAGTAGGAATAGAACAACTGATTTAACTGGTTCTATATATTTCATTCCCACTCACCTGCCTCATCAAAATCATCTAAATTAAGTGGTAAAGTGAAGAAAACCGTTGTTCCATGCCCTTCTTCACTTTCAGCCCATATTTTACCGCCATGAGCTTCAATCATTTCCCTCGCAATAGCTAGCCCTAGACCAGTGCCTCCCATAGAACGAGCTCGAGCCCGATCTACTCGATAGAAACGCTCAAAAATACGTCCTACATTTTCCTTAGGAATTCCCATACCATCATCGGAAATCATAACCTTTAGCATATCTCCTTGCGCTGTAAAGCCAAAGCGAATATTACCTCCATCGGGTGAATACTTAATAGCATTAGAAATGATATTATCGATAACTTGTGTCACCTTATCCGTATCGATTTCTACATAATAAGATGCCTCTGGGAATAAACGTTCAAACATCACTTTATCTGACTTAGACATTTCAAAACGATCGATAATACGGTTAAAGAATGAATTAAATAGAACAATGTCTTGATTCAATTCATAATCTGAACTATCCATTCGTGATAACTGCAATAAGTCATTCACTAAGCGGATCATACGCTCTGTCTCTGTTTGTGTGACATTCAAAAATGTTGGAGCAATATTTTCATCTTTCCATGCACCATCTGCTAACGCCTCTAAATAACTCCGCATCGTCGTTAATGGTGTCCTTAATTCATGTGACACATTTGATACAAATTCCCTGCGATCCATCTCTATTTTTTCCTGTTCCGTAATATCGTGCAGTACGGTAATTAGACCATTAATAAAGCCCGTTTCTTTTTGAATAACAGAGAAATTCGCACGTAAAATATACGGTGCGTCTGCTGTACTGAAATTTAAATTCACCGCATCATTCATGTGAATTAAATCCTCAAAACTATACTCTTGATCAATACCTAAAACAGATGCAATCGGACGGCCTAATGTAATATCTCTTGAAATATGCAGCAGCTCTAGTGCGGGGTCATTAATAAGAATGATGCGTCCTTTTCGATCTGTTGCAATAACACCATCCGTCATATTACTAAGGACCGAATCGAGCTTTCGCCGCTCTGCCTCAGTAGTAGATTGCGCCTCCTGCAAGCGATTTGTTAAATGATTAAAGGTTATAGCCAGCTGCCCTATCTCATCTGTACCATAAACCCGTACTTTTCGAGAATAGTTCCCCTTTGCCATCGCCTGTGCTTGCTTACGCATATCTGAAATCGGCTGTGTAATTGTTCGTGCCACTAAGATTCCTAAAAAGATAGTAATCACTAAGGACACTGCTGTACCACCAAGGAAAATACGGTTAATGTCATTCACTTGTTCAAAAACAGATTCAATATTAGCTTCAATGTAGAGTACCCCTACGATTTCATCATCAGGACCTACACCATCTCGAATTGGCGAAGCTAACACCCACACTCGATTTCTTGTTTTATTATCAAGTTTAATGTTTTCAAATAATGTTTCTGCAGAGATAGCACGGCGTACGAGATCATTATTCGAACGCTGTCCTATCAAACTTTGATTGTCTACCTCAGATGTGGCACGAATACGCTGTCTATTATCGATGACACGGATTTCTAAAATATCTCCATTAGAAACTTCTTTCAGCCCCGTGGAAAACTCCATTACAATCGTTTCCAAGCCTTCTTCAAGAGATGGCATACTCTCATCGCGTTCTTTTAACATTTCTTCACGAATGCTATATTGCATCAAATCAACACGTTGAAAAATAGATTGTCGGAAATTTTCTTTTAAATTTTGCTCTAATTCACGCGCAAAATAAATTCCTATTATTTGCAAAGCAAGAAGTATCAACAAAATGTAAATTAATACCAGTTTGACATGAATTGATTTAAAGAAGCTTACTTTCTGCATTCCTTTTTACTCCTGTTCAGGATTTCGTAGATAATAACCTACACCACGGCGTGTTACAATCCATGCTGGATGACTAGGATTGTCCTCTATTTTTTCTCGTAAACGACGAATTGTTACGTCTACTGTTCGTACATCACCGAAATAGTCATAGCCCCACACAGTTTGTAGCAAATGTTCACGCGTCATTACTTGACCGATATGCTTCCCTAAGTAATGTAATAGTTCAAACTCTCTGTGTGTTAGTTCAATTGCCTCATCACGTTTCAATACTAAGTAAGCATCTGGCTGAATAACAAGAGAGCCTACTACAATTTCATTGGATTCTTCTTCAACCTCTTCGGCAGTAGGGGCTACTACCTGTAAACGACGCATATTTGCCTTTACACGCGCAATAAGCTCACGTGTACTAAATGGCTTTGTCACATAATCATCTGCGCCCATTTCTAGTCCTAATACTTTATCAATCTCTGACCCTTTTGCAGTTAGCATAATGATAGGGAAATCATATTTTTTTCGTACTTCTCGACAAACTTCCATTCCATCACGCTTAGGTAACATTATATCTAAAAGCATTAAATCTGGTTGCTCTTCCTCAACCTTCTCTAGTGCTTCATCTCCATCATAAGCACAAATAACTTTGTAGCCTTCTTTTATTAAATTAAACTGTAAAATATCTGCGATTGGTTTTTCATCGTCAACAACTAAAATGGTCTTGTCCATATTTTTTCTCCCTTTCGCTATTTATCTATTTTTAAACGATTGTATTTATCAATTATGCCTCGGTATAATTGCGTCTGGATTCGGCTTTGTGCTTGCACAAAGCACTCCTTTCCGAATCCATGACATCCGCCGGAGGCTTTAACTTATTTCAGCGGACATCCACTGAAAAATAACTTCAACTCGCATTAACTCACCACCTAAAAGGATGGGAGACTTTTGCTGAAAGAAGTTAAAGTCACTACTCTAACTCTACCATGCTTTTAGCTTCTATGCATTATACTAAATCCTAAGACACTTTACGATATTATTTTAAACTACATTTCGACAAATATTTCTCGGGAAATAACATAGATTTATATACAAGGTATATAAAAAGACAGCCCTATTTTGGACTGCCTCCTATTCGAATTGATTAACGCCCTACATATGATAATGGGTTTTCTAACAAACCCTTTTTCTTAACTTCAAAAGTGTAGATGTGTAGATATATACCTGTTGGGTTTCTAGCAGATCCTATATTTCCCATAACAGAACTTTTTCCTACTACTTACTTGTCCTAACTTGCACTTTTATTGATGATAGGTGTCCGTAAAGCACCTTCTAACTTTTCTATAGCAGTATTAATTACCCACAAATAATTTTTGCACCAATATACTGTACCATAAAGAAAATACAGTTTAACTGTTTTCATCTTTTTGTAATGTAAATGTATTAATTCTCTACTAATTGTTACATCATTCCTATTTTTATAACTATTAATAAATATATTTTAAACATGGATTTTTATTCCAGTATAGTGCTTTCCATGAGGTATCTAGACCCTAAGCCGCTCAACCTCTACTCCAAGCGATTGGTTAAGTTCTTTAAATACAGCGGTAGTATTCCATTTATTTTTAGTATAATTTTAGACTTACCCCCTTTTTGCTTTTTAAATATTCTGATAAAATAGCAATAAGATACACTAGTTGAATGGAGCGATTAATTTGAATGTTTTACAAACCTCTGGAATAACCCCTAAAGTAAGGAAGCCCCAAAGTAAGAATCCCGTTCGTAAACTTATAATTAGGACCATTATGGTAGCATTAGGTGCATTCATTATGGCACTGGGGCTTGAGCTATTTTTAGTACCAAACCACATTATGGATGGTGGAATCGTAGGTGTTTCCATTATCACTTCTCATTTATTAAATTTACCTCTTGGTATTTTCATCTTCATTTTAAACTTACCTTTCATCTTTTTAGGCTATAAACAAATCGGTAAAACCTTTGCACTTTCCACAGGGCTCGGAATTACTGTACTCTCATTAACAACACTCTTCTTACATAATCTAAACCCGTTTACTCAAGATACGCTATTGGCCACAGTTTTTGGAGGTATGATTTTAGGTATTGGTGTCGGCATCGTCATTCGTTATGGTGGTTCATTAGATGGGACAGAAATTTTAGCTATTTTATTTAATAGTAAAACACCGTTCTCCGTTGGTGAAATTATTATGTTCTGCAATTTACTCATCTTTGCGGTAGCGGGATTTGTGTTCACATGGGAACAAGCCATGTACTCTATCCTGGCATACTATATCGCCTATAAAATGATCGACATCGTCATTCAAGGGATGGAGGAATCAAAATCTGTTTATATCATAAGTGACGACATTGATGAAATAGGGCAGACGATTATGGACCGACTAGGTCGAGGTGTAACCTTCCTTCATGGTGAGGGGGCTTATACAGGTAACGATAAAAAAGTTATTTTTACTGTCATTACACGATTAGAGGAATCCAAGCTTAAATCAATCGTCTCTGAAATTGATGATAATGCATTCCTAGCAATTGGTAATATTGCAGAGGTTAGAGGTGGCCGTTTCAAGAAGAGAGATATTCACTAATAGCAAAAAGGAAGTACCGTATATGGTACGTCCTTTTTAATATTGTTTGAAAAACATCTATGGAAGTGAACACTTTGCAATAAGCATATGTTGCTGCCACTATATTTTCGCATATCATCACTATAAATTAGAGTAATATGCCAGAAGATACATGCTATGTGAATTGGTTGATTGGAGTGGAGACTGAGCGACTCCTTGGGGATCAGCGATAGAGGAACGAAGGCTAAAACCATCACATCCTGTGATAACGCCTTCGTGACCAACCTCGTGTTGGCCCGAGACCCTGGAGCGAGCGGCGCGAGTGAAGCGGCTCATCGGACGCCCCCAGGAAGCTTTGCTCTGTGCGAAAGCGAAGCGTCAGCAACAAAGCGCTCAGTCGGAACGGAAATCAACCCCTCGTTTTGCAGAAGAGTCATACTTATTTTTGATATATCCTGCATTAACGGACAATAATTCTCACCTCATCTCAAATTAGTGTAAGTAAAGAGGTATAAAAAAGGACGTACCGCATATGGTACGCCCTTTTATGATTTATAATTATTTTGCTTCCCAAACGTCCACTAAAACGTTCGTTTGTTCACGTGCAGGACCAACAGAGAAAGTAGCAATTTCAATACCAGTTAATTCACTCACGCGTTCTACATAGCGTCGTGCATTCTCAGGTAGCTCTTCTAATGTTTTGCAGCCTGTAACATCTTCTGACCAGCCTGGAAGCTCTTCATAAATTGGTTCACATTGTTCAATAATATGAAGATTTGCTGGATACTCAGTAATCGTTTCATCTTTATATTTATACGCAGTACAAATTTTAACTGTTTCTAAACCAGATAAAACATCGATTGAGTTAAGCGCAAGATGCGTAATACCACTTACTCGGCGTGAGTGGCGTACAACTACCGTATCGAACCAACCTACACGACGTGGGCGGCCAGTTGTTGTACCGTATTCACGACCAACTTCACGAATTTGTTGACCTACTTCATCAAATAATTCAGTTGGGAACGGTCCATCGCCAACACGAGATGTATAGGCTTTAGATACACCAATAACACTTGTAACTCGTGATGGACCAACGCCAGCACCGATTGCTACTCCGCCTGCAACAGGATTTGAAGATGTTACAAATGGGTACGTACCTTGATCGACATCAAGTAAAATACCTTGTGCTCCTTCAAATAACACTTTGCCGCCTTCATCTAGTACATCATTTAAGATTTTCGATGTGTCTGTTACATATTTTGCGATTTCTTGTCCATAGTTGTAATATTCCTCGAAAATTTCTTCGAATGTTACGCCTTCAACTTCGTAAAATTTCTCAAATAACTTATTCTTAATTGCTAAATTTTGACGTAGTTTTTCTTCAAATACATCCTTGTCTAGTAAATCAGCCATACGGATACCGATACGTGCTACTTTATCCTGATAACATGGTCCAATCCCTTTACAAGTCGTACCAATTTTATTATCGCCACGGCTTTCCTCATCAGCGATATCTTGCTTTATATGATATGGCAAAATAACATGCGCACGATTAGAAATTCGTAAATTATCTGTATCAACGCCACGCTCTTGTAAGCCTCTAAGCTCAGTAACTAATGACTTTGGATTAACAACCAGACCATTTCCGATTACTGAAGTTTTTTCTTTATAGAAAATCCCTGATGGAATTAAATGTAACTTATAAGTTTCACCATCAAATTTAATAGTATGTCCTGCATTATCACCGCCTGCAAAACGAGCGATTGCATCGGCTTTTTGTGAAAGGAAATCCGTAATTTTACCTTTTCCTTCGTCTCCCCACTGTGTTCCTACAACTACAACTGATGTCATAGTCAGCACCTCCGTTAGATACGATTTGTATCTCAATTTTTAAGCCGTTAATTATTGTAACAATGATAGAAACGCCTAGTCAACAAAAATACTTAAAAACACGAACGTAAAATCAAAAAATATGATTCAACGTTCGTGTTTAATAACAGAATGATATGAATATTATCTAACATTCAGATTAATTCCGTATTTGCGTAATCTCCAACGTTGAGTTCTTCTAAAAGAAGGTTCTTATGAATGAAGATAAATTTTTAATCACGTGGAGGTGGTGGCGGCATTTGCGACCAATCCACATTAATGAATTTATTGAATTCCTTTTTAAAAGCGAGTGTAACTGTACCCGTTGGACCGTTACGCTGTTTAGCAATAATAATTTCAATCATATTTTTACTCTCAGACTCTTTATCGTAATAATCATCACGATATAAGAAGGCAACAATATCAGCATCTTGCTCAATACTTCCCGATTCACGTAAGTCACTCATCATAGGTCGTTTATCTTGACGTTGCTCAACGCCACGAGATAGCTGTGATAATGCAATGACCGGAACCTTTAATTCACGCGCTAGACCTTTTAAAGAACGCGAAATCTCAGATACCTCTTGCTGACGGTTCTCCCCTGGCTTACCACTACCTTGAATGAGCTGTAAATAATCGATCAAAATCATACCGAGACCGTGCTCCTGTGCTAAACGTCGACATTTTGCTCGAATTTCATTGATACGTACACCTGGTGTATCATCAATAAAAATTCCAGAATTCGATAAACTCCCCATTGCCATAGTTAGTTTACCCCAATCTTCCGTTGTTAAAGCACCTGTACGTAAAACTTGTGCATCTATATTTCCCTCCGCACAAAGCATACGCATAACTAGCTGCTCAGCACCCATCTCTAAGGAGAAAATTGCAACATTTTCACGTGCTTGAACGGCAACACTTTGCGCAACATTCAATGCAAAGGCTGTTTTACCTACAGAAGGACGTGCCGCTACAATAATTAAATCGTTGCGCTGGAAGCCAGCTGTTATATGGTCTAAATCACGGAAGCCTGTCGGGATACCTGTAACATCACCTTTTTGTGATTGCATCTTTTCGATGTTATCAAAGGTTTCCACCAATACGTCTTTGACATGCTTAAAGTCACCCGCATTTTTACGATTGGCTACCTCCATCATTTTCTTCTCTGCTTCGCCTAGTAATGCCTCTACCTCATCCTCACGAGTATAGCCATCTTCTACTATTTTAGTAGCTACACGAATTAAACGACGTAATAGAGCCTTTTCTTCGACAATTTTCGCATAGTGTGCGACGTTAGCAGCCGTAGGGACAGCATTGGCGAGCTCTAGTAAATACGATAGCCCGCCAACATCCTCAATTTCTTTTTTAGCTGATAATTCTTCAGTAACTGTTACAACATCTATCGCTTTTCCTTGATCACTTAAACGTAGCATCGTTTCAAAAATTGTCTTATGTGCATTATGATAAAAATCATCTGCTAGCAAAATTTCAGATGCAGTGATTAACGATTGAGGATCGAGGAAAATTGCACCGATAACCGATTGCTCTGCTTCCCGGTTATGCGGTGGAACGCGATCCATCATCGGTTCGTTCATGGATCGTCGCCCCTTATTCTTCCGTTACATGAACTTTTAATGCTGCAGATACTTCATGATGTAGTTTTACAGGTACATTTGTAAAGCCTAGCGCACGAATTCCATCGCTTAAAGTCATTTTACGTTTATCAATTTTTATGCCATGCGTTTTTTGAAGTGCATCAGCAATTTGCTTTGTAGATACTGAGCCAAATAGGCGACCACCTTCACCTGATTTTGCTTTTAATTCTACTGTTAAAGCTTCTAATTTTTCTTTTAATGCTTTCGCTTCAGCTAATTCTGCAGCAGCATTTTTAGCTTCTAAATTCTTTTGACCTTCTAATTGGCTTAATGCTTGTGCATTTGCTTCAGCAGCATAGCCATTTTTAATTAAGAAGTTTTGTGCGTAGCCGTCTGCTACATTTTTAACTTCCCCTTTTTTCCCTTTTCCTTTAACGTCTTTTAAAAATACTACTTTCATGATTCCGAACTCCCTTCGAGTACCTCATTTATGACCTCTTCTAAATATTTTCTTACTCCAGCAATGGAATTTGCTTCGACTTGGCAAGCTGCATTTGTTAAATGTCCGCCGCCGCCTAGCTTTTCCATAACAAGCTGTACGTTTACCTCACCAAGTGATCTTGCACTTATGCCGATTTTGCCATCTGAACGATGCGCAATGACAAAGGAAGCACCAACATCCTTCATTGTTAGTAAAATGTCTGCTGTTTGCGCAATTAGTACAGAATCATACACTTTCGCTTCCTCACCTACAGCAATAGCAATACCCGGCTTCACGAACTTAACTGTTTGCACTATTTTAGAACGCTCGATATACGTATCGACGTCTTCTTTTAATAATCGCTGTACTAGCACTGTATCGGCACCATTTGTCCGTAAATAAGAAGCCGCTTCGAACGTACGGGCTCCTGTACGCAATGTAAAACTCTTCGTATCAACAATAATTCCCGCCAGCAATGCCGTAGCCTCTAACATATTAATCTTTGCACGTTTTGGTTGATACTCGAGTAACTCTGTTATAAGCTCTGCTGTAGATGATGCATATGGCTCCATATAAACAAGCGTTGGATTTTCTATAAAATCCTCACTTCGACGATGATGATCAATCACCACAACTTTTTCAGCCAGCTTCAATAGCTGTGATTCGATGACTAAATCCGGTTTATGCGTATCGACTATAACGAGCAAAGATTTCTCTGTCATTCTTGATGCAGCTTCCTCTGGCGTTAGGAAACTTTCATAGAAATCCGATTTACTCTCTATTTCATTCATTAAACGTGTTACACTTCCGTTTAATTCCTCAAAATTTACGATCACATAGCCCTTCACATCATTCATTTGTGCCATTTTACGTACACCAACAGAGGCACCAATAGAGTCCATATCAGGGTTTTTATGTCCCATAACAAATACTTGGTCACTATCCTGAATTAAATCACGTAGTGCATGGGAAATAACACGTGCTCTAACGCGCGTACGTTTCTCAACAGGGTTCGTTTTCCCGCCATAGAATTTTAGTTTTCCTGTAGGTTGCTTGATAGCAACCTGATCACCACCACGGCCTAAAACAAGATCTAAACTTGATTGTGCTAGTTCACCAAGCTCTACTAATGAAGATGATCCTGCACCAACCCCAATACTTAATGTTAATGACATATTTTTTTGCGCTGTTTTTTCTCGAATTGTATCTAGAATGGCAAATTTTTTCTTCTCAAGCTCCATTAAAATGGATTCGTTTAATACAGCTAAAAAACGATCGGATGATATTCTTTTGACAAATATCCCTTGTTCAGCCGCCCAATCATTAACAATGGATGTCACCATCGTATTCGTTAAACTACGTGGTTGGTCATCCATTGCTTGCGTAATTTCGTCATAGTTATCAACAAATAAAATCGCAATAACTGTACGATCTGCATAGTATTGCTTTTCAATAGCTATCTGCTCAGTGATATCAAAGAAATATAGTAAATTCTCTTCTTTTTTATAATAAACTCGATATTTACGATCACGGAGCGTAATCGTATCTTCGTTTGTCTCTTCGCTCTTCATTAGCACGTAAATATCGTCAGATATATTAACGATACCTTCACCTACTAAATTCTCCATATTTAAAACGCCTTGCATATATGGATTCGACCATTCTATTTCATATTGATCATTGACAAGTAAAATCCCGATTGGCATTTCAAGCAATGCCTCTTCCCCAACTTTTTTCATGCGGAAAGAGATAGATTCAATATGCTTTTCTGTTTCATCAAAGGTAATCTTTTCTACCTTCCACGTATAAGCCATTAATAGAACAAAACCTACTCCATAACCGATACCTATCCCGATATTCCAAATACATAGAAGCATGAACGTCACAATGCCAAAAATGGAAAGAACAAAAAGCGGATAGCGGATTGGTCGTTTTCTAAAAGTCCCCATTACATCAGCCCCTTATTCTTTAGTTTTCCCTTTCACAAGTGAACGTACGTCGAAACCTAAATCTACGATGCCTAGCAATATCATAAAGGATGCTAGTGGTAAGGCTAACAAAGTTGCTATCCATTTTACAACATTCGGCATTCCCTTTTTAGAAATAAAATAATGTATAAAGGAAATCCCCTGCAGGAGTAATAACACCCATAATATATAAGAAAAATTTAAAATAATAATATCTAATGTAGATCCAGATTCTGGACGCATAAATAAATTAATGCATAAAATAATCATGTAATACCATAAAATAGATCGTGGTAGACGCATATGTTGGAACGGTGCAAATTTTGGTACATTCAAACCTAATCTCTTTAATACAGATAAATTCACTGTCACTAATACAAATGCAACTAAAAATGCGCCCAAAGTTACTGTTGATGGAACAGTAGATTCCATCATCTTTGTTACTGCTTCTATCTGTTCAGGAGTCACAGCTGATTGTCCAGGAATATTTTGAGATAGTGCTGTAGTTTGTTCATAATTTTTTCTTGCTTCTTCTATACCAATCTCAATCATATTAATGCCTGCTAAACGCACATATGCTAAAAATACAACTGCAGTTGATAACAATATGGCAAGTCCTGATGACATAAATAAATATAATTTACTTTTTTGTCGGCGTATTGCATCGCCTATAATTATTCCGACAATCGCGAAAATAAACGCGAATGGAAGCATGATTAATCCACTTGTTAAAAACGTTAGGATACAACCGACAATTGCTATAAATATTGATGTGGAACGCTTATATTTTGCGCTATACCAAGAAAACGGTAGCGGTGCAAATAAAAATACTAACATGAGAGCAAATGGAATATACGCAGATAGTATCATCATCAAGGTGAAAATTGCCACCATTGCAGCACCTTGTACAAGCGCCTTCGTTTGATTATTCGGCATTGAAAACCTTCCTTTTTTCAGCTAAACTTACTGACCTTTATTGTACCATTTTTTCAGGTTATTGAACAAAAAACGCTAAGAACAACTGATTGCTTTGCCATTAATTTTGTAGAACCAATGACTAAAGCGTGAAATACATAGCTATATAGAAGATTTTTTACCGAAAAAGAACAAATTCATTCATTGATTATATATATGTGTTTCTCAAATTTTTTCAACAATAAAAAAAGCAACTTACGACAGTTACTAATACATGAAAAAAGGCTTTTAATCGAAATGATTATAAGCCGTTTTGTTTTAAAAAATGTTACTTAGTCGATTGTTTCTCAATCTCTAAAATTTCATCTTTTCTTTATTCATGTCTACTAAGAGTGTAATAAATTCTTATGATAATAGCAAATGGTAATATATAGAGCAATTACTGAGATCAACTAAGCTCGTCGCCATAGCGTGGGAGTTGATTTCCGTTCCGACCGGGCGCTTTGTTGTTGCTGTCGCTACGCTTTCGCACAGATAAAACAATTGCTGACGCTTCGCTTTCGCACAGAGCAAAGCTTCCTGGGGGCGTCCGATGAGCCGCTTCGCTTCGCTGCAGGGTCTCGGGCCAACACGATGTTGGTCACGAAGGCGTTATCACAGGATGTGATGGTTTTAGCCTTCGTTCCTCTATCGCTGATCCCCAAGGAGTCGCCCGGTCTCCACTCCAATCAACATGACATGCATTTTAACCATCCTCATCTTTTGGTGATGTGCTATAAAATAAACGATATTACCAGAATCGGGATATTCATTCTCGATTTCCCTACCCTATGTGATTATTCACATGTTAACCTTCTAAAATTTCTATACTGGCGGTTACAAGATTAGCAACTCCATTTTCACAAATAAAAAAAGCACAATCAAAGCGATTAAACCTTGTTGTGCCTTTATTTATATCTTATTTATCTTCTGCTACGAATGGAAGTAATCCCATGATACGAGATACTTTGATAGCTGAAGTTAATTTACGTTGGTACTTTGCACTTGTGCCAGTTACGCGACGTGGTAAAATTTTACCGCGCTCAGAGATGAATTTTTTTAATAAATCTACATCTTTGTAGTCGATGTGCGTAATATTGTTTGAAGTGAAGTAGCAAACTTTACGGCGTTTGCGGCCTCCGCGACGTGGTGCCATAGTGTGTCTCCTCCTTATCATTTTTTATTTTAGAAGTATTAGAACGGTAAGTCATCCTCAGATACTTCTATCGGTCCTTTGCTATTAGCAAATGGATCCTCATCTACACGTGTATAATTCGGCTGATTCACAGGTGGTTGATTTTGCTGATAAGCATCGCCGCCAAATGAACCCTGCCCTGGCATAGCACCACCAAACTGTTGTTGTGGTTGACCACCGCCATATGACGGTTGGTTATTACCGTAAGTCTGTCCACCACCGTATTGAGGAGATGCAGGAGCACCACCACCATTACGAGGTTCTAAAAACTGTACGCTATCGGCCACTACATCTGTTGTGTATACTCGCTTACCATCTTGTCCTTCGTAACTGCCTGTTTGAATGCGACCTTCCACTCCAATTAAACTTCCTTTTCGCATGAAGTTCGCTAGGTTTTCGGCCTGTTTGCGCCAAGCAACACAGCTAATGAAATCAGCTTCGCGGTCACCTTGTTGGTTTGAGAATGTTCGATTTACAGCAACTGTAAATCTTGTAGACGCAACACCATTAGGCGTATAGCGTAGCTCAGGATCTTTTGTTAGTCTTCCAACTAATACGACACGGTTTATCATCAGAAATGCAACCTCCTTTTTTCAGCATTTTGTTAAATGATTATGCTTCTTGGCGAACCGCAATGTGACGAATGATATCTTCGCTAATGTTAGCAAGACGTGTGTATTCGTTAATTGCTTCTGAAGTAGCGTTTACTTTCACGATTTGGTAGAAACCTTCGCGGAAGTCTTGAATTTCATAAGCTAAGCGGCGTTTGCCCCACTCTTTTGATTCGATGACTTCTGCACCGTTAGAAGTTAAGATTTCGTTGAAACGTTCAACTAAAGCTTTCTTCGCTTCGTCTTCAATGTTCGGACGTACGATGTACATTAATTCGTATTTTCTCATCTGTTTACACCTCCTTATGGACTTAGGCTCTCCTATAAAAGGGAGCAAGGAGCAAGTAATAATTATTACTCACATCAATGAATTGTAACATATATATACATGTCTTTCAAGTCGCAACCAAACAATTCTTTCTATATAATGAACTTAATTCATGAATGAACGGAGGATCTTCATGCAACCAGATAAAGAACCTATCGTAATAGAGTTGGATATAAAAAAACTAATGATGGACAATATTGTTGTCACAAGTGGTCTCGTCATATTGTTTGTAGCTATTCAATATATTTGCTTTAAAGATTTTGATTTTTCATTTTGGACTATGATGATTGGATCTATCCTTTTCGTTATTCTGTATATTGTTTTCATTGTCTTACATGAAGCCTTTCATTTAATTGGCTTTATGGTCTTTGGAGGCGTACCCTTTAAATCATTAAAATATGGCCTGAATTTAGAGCTTGGCATAGCGTACGCAACAACTGAACAACCGTTACCGAATCATGCAATGAAAAAATCTTTATTACTTCCATTTTGGACAACTGGCGTCCTCCCGACAATTGCTGGTTTTTATTTTAACAGTACTGTTTTAGTATTAGTCGGAGCTTTTTTAATAGCTGGGGCAGTAGGTGATTTTTCCATGTATAAAGAACTGCGCAAATATCCAAAAAATGCATTAATAGAGGATGATCCTCATTTACCAAAGCTTTACGTATATATGCCTGAGGAAAAGAAATAAACTTTCATGCAAGTCACGTTACAAATAGAATCTGCTTGGCTATAAGTAGATTCTATTTGTGACTGCTATTGTGTTAAAAAACCATGCTGGGCAGCTGTATATAAATTTCTCCAAATACGATTAATTGAAGATGTCTCCGTAATTGCATTCATACCAAGCCTGCGTATTAAGCTATTGGCAATGTCTATACAAGCCGCTGCAGTATCTTTACTTATTCGTGAAAATTGTTGTAGTTCTTCTTCAGTCAACTTATGACCTTCTTTATGTTTTTGCCAGTGTTCATTCAACTTTGAGTAAAATTTCTCTTCAAGCTGTCTAAAGTTCTTCTGTTGCTGCATCAATAGAAATTGTATTGCGCCCATACGTTCAGTACCGCTTGGATCATGCTTTCTTTGCTTTACTAAAATAGACGCCTCTTCTAAGAAATTTTCTGTTATCCCAAGACAAACGCTTATAAAAGAGGCTTCTGCAAATGCACCAAACGGAAAACTATGTACCGCACTTCCATACTTGTTTTTAATTGTGCCTAATTGGAATGTTTCCTCTTGTGGTACCCAAACATTTTGCACACGAATCGTATGACTAGCTGTCGCTTTTAAGCCCATTGCTCGCCAATCATCAAGAACCTCTACATGATCACTATTTATTGAGCAACTAATTATTTCATCTGTTCTAATACCCTCATTCTCGACAAAGCAATTCATCGTAAAAATTGTAGCATAATCTGCTCCACTACAATACTTCCATTGACCTGTTACTCTATAACCATCATCTATTTTTACTGCTGTACCCGTAGGATAGCCACTACCTGCTACGACTCCATTTCTTGGTGAAAATATTTTTTCACAAACTTCTTTATTTAATGCTGGAATAAACGCGTTACCCCCTGTCCCTATTGTGACAAGCCAGCCAAAGTTGCCATCAAGTGTAGACATCTGCTGGAATAGTTTAATGCCCTCTAGTAGATCTAAATCTTTACCGCCTAATTCCTTTACAGTGAATAGCTTAAACAATTGATGCTCATAAATAAGCTCTAGTATATCTTCTGGTAATCTTCCTAGCTGTTCAATTTCTAAACCACGTTCTTTTATTTGTAATATGTCCATACTAACCTCCTATAGGATTGAAAATTCAGATAATTATATAAACAAAAAAGGCAATCCATTGAAAGATTGCCCCTGTTTGTATTTTACACATTGAAACGGAATAACATAATATCGCCGTCTTGTACTACATATTCTTTACCTTCAAGACGTACTTTACCAGCTTCTTTAGCAGCAGGTTGAGAACCAGCTTCTACTAAATCATCGAAAGCAACTGTTTCTGCACGAATAAATCCACGTTCAAAGTCTGTATGAATGACTCCTGCACATTGTGGTGCCTTCATACCTTTACGGAACGTCCATGCACGTACCTCTTGTACCCCAGCAGTGAAGTATGTTGCTAGTCCTAGTAAATCATATGAAGTACGGATTAATTGGTCTAAACCAGATTCTTTAATGCCTAGTTCTTCTAAGAACATTGCTTTTTCTTCATCATCAAGCTCAGAAATTTCTTCCTCGATTTTTGCACAAATTGTGATAACTTGAGCACCTTCAGCAGCTGCATACTCACGTACCTTTTGCACGTATTCATTATTATCTGTGTCAGCTACTTCATCTTCTGAAACGTTCGCCACATAAAGCATAGGTTTAATTGTTAAAAGATGAAGCCCTTTAATAACCTTTAACTCGTCTTCTGAAAGCTCTGCAGCGCGTGCTGGTCGACCGTTTTCTAATTGTTCTTTAATTTTCATAAGAACTGGTTCTTCAATCATTGCTTCTTTGTCTTTTTGCTTTGCCATTTTGCTAACACGTTGTAATCGCTTATCAACAGATTCTAAATCTGCAAGTGCAAGCTCTAAATTAATAACTTCAATATCGTCAATCGGATCAACTGCACCTGATACGTGTGTAATATTTTCATCTACAAAGCAACGTACTACCTGGCAAATTGCATCTACTTCACGAATATGAGCAAGGAATTTGTTCCCTAAACCTTCACCCTTTGAAGCACCTTTTACGATCCCAGCAATATCTGTGAACTCAAATGCTGTTGGTACTGTTTTTTTAGGTATTACTAATTCTGTTAATTTATCTAAACGTGCATCTGGTACTTCAACAATACCGACGTTTGGATCGATTGTTGCGAATGGATAGTTTGCAGCCAATGCGCCCGCTTTTGTAATTGCGTTAAATAATGTTGATTTTCCAACGTTAGGTAAACCAACGATTCCAGCTGTTAATGCCATGTATGGACACAACCTTTCTATGATCTGTTCAAATTTGCTCTTATCTCCCGTACTAACGGATACTGTGAGGTTACAGAAGTCCTCACTGATTAATCACTGTATAACCCTATCTATTATATTGATTCACTCATAAAAAGTCTAATATACATCAATTTCGCATTGGCGTAATTGCATAGGTTTTATCTTCAATCAGTGGGTGTCAAAACACATACTGATTAAAGATACAAACTATTCTTCACTAGCGGAAATTAAAACCTTTTTCATTTTTTTCTCAAATTCGCGGCGCGGAATCATGACACTATGCTGACAGCCTTCACATTTAATGCGGACATCCGCACCCATCCGAATAATTTTCCACATATTAGTGCCACATGGATGCTGCTTTTTCATTTCAACAATATCGTTTAAACCAAATTTCTTCGCTTCCATATTACTCATTTCTCCCCTCTTCATTTCCATTTACACCATAGAACATCATTTTCGGATGAGCCATTGGTATATTATTTTCTTCAAAGAGTTTTGTAACATCGCGACGAATAGTACGAGCCACCCCGTATTGTTGTTGTGGTAATGTTTCTGCGGCTATACGAATCGTTACCTCTGTACCCTTAACATTTTGTACACCTAAAAAGACAGGTACTGCTACAAGTTCCTTATGAATTTCAGGTAAAGTATCTAAATACTTTTTAATAATAGCCTCAGCTTTTTCAAACTTGGCATCGGTCGTCATTTGTAAATCTATATAAATTTTAGAGTTGTTGACAGAGTAATTGACAACATCACCAATCGAACCATTCGGAATAATAAACTGCTCCCCTGTAGAACCATTAACCTTTGTCGTACGTAAACCGATTTCTACAACAGTTCCTTCAGCTGAATTTATTTTTATATAATCACCAACACCAAATTGGTCTTCAAAAATAATAAAGAATCCAGTAATGACATCCTTCACTAAACTTTGCGCACCAAAACCAATGGCTAAACCGACAATCCCTGCTCCAGCCAATAACCCCGCTATCTTAATCTCCAAGATAGAGAGAATAGCAACGATTGCTGAAAAATAAACAACATAGGAAATGACACTTTGTAATAATCTTGAAATTGTTGTTTGTCGACGTTCTGAATGGTCTAAAGGTGAACGCATACGCATTAAAAACACTTTTTTAATAAACTTTTTTCCTAATCGTACAGCTAGCCACGATGCAATCAAGATAATAGTAATCTTAACCGAAACTTTTGTTATATTTATCCAAAGATCCTCTGACATCAGCTTGTCCCAACCGTTTTTTATTACCCTTTCGTTAAACCAATCCATTATTACCACCTCTTGAATAACTTGCTAAAAATTTGCGTATACTGCATAAAAATCGAGCACTTCTTACAAATAAAAAGGAAAGTGAGTTTTTTTATGAATACTATACCAAAATTGTTACTCCCTTATTCTCTTCATCATGAAAGTAAAAATATCGTTTGGCAGTTGAGTACATTATTTTTAGAACATATACCCTTTCATCATGAACGCCTTATTTTCTGTTGTATTGGAAGTGACCGTTGTACAGGTGATACACTTGGGCCATTAACAGGTAGCTTCTTAAAAAAGTCTGTTAGTTTTCCATATGAAATTGTAGGCTCTTTAGACAATCCTTTGCATGCTCTTAATTTAGACACTACTATGCAACAGCTACACAATCATACTATAAAACCATTCATTATTGCGATTGATGCATGTCTTGGAAGTGAACAAAACGTTGGACATATTTCTGTACAGAATGGACCTATTTTTCCGGGAAAAGCTGTAAAAAAAGAATTACCTCCCATCGGCGATATTTCCATTAAAGGAATAGTCAATGTTGGAGGCTTTATGGAAATGCTTGTTTTACAAAATACAAGACTTCATATTTCTTATGCAATGGCGGAAAAACTTTCAAGAGCTCTGTTGCTCGCTGCACATCGTTACTCACTGAAAAATATAGAAGATAGCAACCACAATGCCGACAATGATGAGACCTGGCAACAAGTTAGCAGCCTTGATCTTAGTTAAGCCTGCTATATTTAAACCAATGGCAAAAATCATAACACCACCTACAGCAGTCATTTCTTGAATAAACATTTGTAGTGCAGCATCTGGTATAAAAGAGCTGATAACACCTGCAAAAAGTGCAATTAATCCTTGATAGACGAATACAGGTACTGCAGATAATAGCACTCCAATACCTAATGTAGATGTTAAGATTATCGATATAAATCCATCGATTAATCCTTTCGTAATAAGTATATTATGATCGTTACGCAGACCACTATCGAGTGCACCAATGACGCCCATGGAGCCAACTACAAATATTAAAGATGCCGTTACAAAACCTTCTGCTATGCCAATTTGATTATTATCAGTGCGATTTTTACTAAATAAAGATTCTACCCATTTTCCAAGTCTATTCATTTGCTTATCTAAATCTAACCACTCACCAATTACTGTACCTACCACTAAACTAATCATTAAAATAATAAAATTATCACTTTCAAAGCCCATTTTAATCCCTAAAAGTGCAACTGCTAAACCAATAATCGATAATACAGTAGATTTCATCGATTCAGGAATATTTTTGAAAATACGTCCTACTACTGCACCTACCATAATAAGCAAAGCGTTAATTAATGCCCCTAGTAATACCACGTCCCAACCTTCCTTCTCTCTAGAAAAATAGAGAGCGCCTTGTAGTTCGGCGCTCTGATCACGTTATCGATATTTCTCTTATTCTTCCTCTTCCTGTAAATTTAATATTTCTAAAATACGTTCTAAATCATCTTCAGAGTAAAATTCAATTTCAATTTTCCCTTTATTATTAGCTTTCCTAATTTGTACATTTGTTCCAAAGTAATCACGTAACTGTGATTCCTTTGCTGCCACGAATATATCTTTTTTCTTTGTTTGAGTTGTTTCACGTGAAACTTCTTCATTCAAATTGTGTACTAACATTTCAACTTGCCGTACGTTTAACCCTTGTTTAATGACCTTATTTGCCACTTCTGATATTCTTCTTTTATTTTTCAATCCAAGTAACGCTCGTCCTTGCCCCATCGATAGTGTTCCATCATTCATAAACTCACGAACATCCTCTGGTAATGCAAGTAAACGAACATGATTGGCAATATGCGGTCTACTTTTCCCTAATCTTTTGGATAGCTCCTCCTGTGTTAAATGTAAGCTTTCCATTAAGCTTTGATATGCCTCAGCCTCTTCAATAACTGTCAAATCTTCACGCTGTAGATTTTCTAAAATAGCTAGTTCCATCATTTGCGCATCTGATAGCTCTTTTATAATAGCTGGAATAACCTCTAAACCTGCTAATTGAGTCGCTCTATAACGGCGTTCTCCAGCAACGATTTCATATTTACGCCCTTTTTTACGTACAGCAATTGGCTGTAAAATACCATGTTCCTGTATAGAGTCAGCTAATTCTTGTAAAGTTTCTTCATCAAAAATTTTACGAGGCTGAAATGGGTTCGCGGCGATAAGCTCTAATTGTATTTCTTCCACTTGCCCACTTTGTTCTATAGACTCTCCAGGAAATAATGCACCTATGCCTCTTCCTAAACCTTTAGCCATTTTTAATCACTTCCCTCGCCATCTCTAAATACACTTCTGCACCTCTTGATTTTGCATCATAAATGATAATCGGCTGCCCATGACTTGGAGCCTCACTTAATCGCACATTACGAGGAATAATTGTTTTGTATACTTTATCCTGGAAATACTTTTTCACTTCATCAATAACTTGTAAGCCTAGGTTTGTTCTAGCATCAAGCATCGTCAACAATACACCGTCAATGTATAATTGCTGATTTAAATGTTTTTGCACTAAACGGACAGTTGATAACAACTGACTTAACCCCTCTAATGCGTAATATTCGCATTGTACAGGAATAATAAGCGCATCCGAAGCAGTTAAAGCATTAATTGTTAGTAGCCCTAACGAAGGCGGGCAATCAATAATAATATAATCATAGTTTTCTTTTACATCTTGAAGTGCGTGCTTTAAACGTACTTCTCTGGAAATTGTTGAAACTAATTCAATTTCTGCTCCTGCTAGTGAAATGGTTGCTGGAACGATTGCTAAGTTTTCGACATTTGTTTGTTGAATGACATTTTCAACGTTTTCATCATCAATTAATACATCATAAATGCAGCCTTGAAGTTCTCCTTTATTAACACCAAGTCCACTTGTTGTATTTCCTTGTGGATCAGTATCGATTAAGAGCACTTTCTTCCCTAAGTATGCTAGACAAGCGCTCAAATTGACCGATGTCGTTGTTTTTCCTACGCCACCCTTTTGATTGGCGATTGCTATAATTCTACCCATTTAAAAGCACCTGCTTTCATCTATCAAAGTTCACTTTGATAAATCATTTGTAAAATCACTGATCAATTATGCCTCGGCATAATTGTGTCCGGATTCGGCTTTGTGCTTAGGCCTGCACGATGCAGGTCAGTTAGCCGTTATCGCATGGATGCGATGGTTTTAGGCTAACATCCTCTAAGCACTCCTTTCCGAATCCGTGACATCCGCCGCCGGAGGCTTTAGGCCAACAGATGTTTTTTGCGCGAAAGCGTAGTGCTAACGTAGCGTCAGCAGCACGAAGTTGGTTACTCAGTCGTGTGTTGTTGCTGTCGCTTCGCTTTCGCACAGATAAAACCGTGTTGCTGTCGCTTCGCTTTCGCACAGATAAAACCGTGTTGCTGTCGCTTCGCTTTCGCACAGATAAATTGCCACAGGACGTGGCGTTCTTAGACTGAGCTCCCCTATTTCAGCGGATGTTTGGACACCCGCTGAAAAGTAACTTAAACCCGCATTCATATTACCACTTATAGAGGTGAGAGACTTCTGTACCTGTCGCTACGCTTTCGGTACAAAAAACACTTGTAACTGCCGTTTCACTTTCGTTACAAAAAACACTTACTGAAAGAAGTTAAATATCTCTATCTTACTTTCATTCTATCAAAAAAACAGAAAATAGTTGTATAAAATATTAAGAATATATGCAAAAAAGGAGACATCTCAGAAATATTACTGAGATGCCTCCATAGTAAAGAGCTATAAAAGTGGCTCATCATCATAACGTAGCGTTGATTTCCGTTCCGGCTGGGCGCTTTGTTGCTGTCGCTTCGCTTTCGCACAGTAAACATTTGTTGCTGTCGCTTTGCTTTCGCGTAGAGCAGAGCTTCCTGGGCCGTCCAACTCCCGCTCCTATCAACTTATATACCTGGTATACGTTATACAAATGTCATCCTCAACTTTGATGATGTTATGAAAGTCAATTCTTTATTTTTCTAATATAATTTCAATTACGACTTAAGACTTTTTCTTTTTAGGTATTTTCACTGTAATTTGATAATATTCCTCTGTGTCTTCTTCTTCAGTCTTAACTGTTATACCGCTCTTTGTTACCATAGATAACGATTGTTTAATCGTATTTAAGGCAATGCGTACGTCTTTACTAATGGCCTTACGTTTCGGCTTTACTTTCTTTGGCTCCGCTTCTTCTTGAACTTCTGCCTCCGGATGTAATAAAGAATAAATTTGTTCTTCTAACTGACGAACATTCCAATCATTTTCAATCGTTTGTTGTAAAACTTCTAGCTGTAACGACCGATCTTTAATTGCAATTAATGCACGTGCATGTCGTTCAGAGATTTCACGCTTCAAAATAGCTTGCTGCACTTCTTCAGGCAGCTTTAGTAAACGTAATTTATTGGCTACCGTGGATTGTCCTTTTCCAAGTCGTTGGGCAAGAGCTTCTTGTGTCAGCTCATGAAGCTCTAATAATTTTTGATAGGCAACAGCTTCTTCAATTGCTGTTAACTCCTCACGCTGTAGGTTCTCGATTAACGCGATAGAAGCTGTTTCCTTATCAGTTAAATTTCTTATAATTGCCGGGACTTCTGTCCATTGTAGCTTTTTCATTGCTCGATAGCGACGCTCACCAGCAATGATTTCATATTGATTTTCTGCTGTTTTACGTACAACAATTGGCTGAATTACACCATGTGTATGAATGGTTCTTGATAATTCTTCAATTTTTTCATCATCAAAAATAGTACGTGGCTGAAAACGGTTAGGCACAATTTGATCAATAGGCAGCTTTATAACTTCTTCTGCTGCATGAACCGTCTCTGCTTGTTCTACTTCATTTTTCACAATAGGCTCAGTTTTATTTCCGCCTCCAAAAAAACGTGAAAAAGGACTTTTCATCCAAGTGGCACCACCTTTAAGTAACTATCTTGCTCTGTTTCATTCTATTATTATTTATTATATTTCTTAAAATGTATATAGTTCGTAGATGTCATTTGCGTGAACCATCCATAACTAGTATGTATGCTCAAAATAGAAAAAATATTTTCTACTTTGAGAAGTTTCACATGAAACACTAATTATTGAATTGGTGTTTTATTTGGTACACCTGGTTTACGCGGATATTTTTTCGGTGTTCCTTTTATTTTATCAAAGATATATAACATGCGGTCACTTTCTTCAACAGGTAATAGGAAAGAAAATTCTCCTTTTAGCGAAACCCCTAATGTGGCCAATGCTTTTTTTGCATCTTTTAATTCTTCCGCACCAGCTGCTGCTTTTAAAGCAACAAAATAGCCACCTTGCTTTGCTAGTGGTACACATAACTCCGATAAGACCGATAATCGGGCTACTGCACGAGCTGTTACAACATCAAACTGTTCACGATATTTCGCATTTTGTGCAAATTCCTCTGCACGGGCATGTACGAAATTCATATTATCTAATTGTAACTCATCACTTAAATGATTTAAAAATGTAATTCTTTTATTTAAAGAATCGACAATTGTTACATGTAAATGTGGGAAACAGATTTTAATTGGAATACTTGGAAAACCAGCACCTGCTCCAACATCACAAACTGTCGTCACTTTTGAAAAATCAAAATAGAAAGAGGCACTAATCGAATCATAAAAATGCTTTAAATAAACACCTTCTAAATCCGTAATAGCAGTTAAGTTCATCTTTTCATTCCACTCAACAAGTAACTCAAAGTATTTTTTAAATTGAGCAATCTGCTTTTCAGAAAGTTCAATGCCCTTTTTCTTCAGAGCCTCGATAAATTGTTGTTCGTTCATGTAAAGTCTCCTTTTTCTAACTGGCTTTACTATCCCTATTATTGATTTGTAAGCATGTATTCGTTCACATTTACAAATCAACTACTATATAAAAATAAGATTAGCCTTAAAAATAGGAAGCGGGCACAAAGGTATGCCCGCCTCTTATTCACTTTACTGTTGTTCATTATTCGCCGCTGACGCGGGCAATTTTACCTTGCTCAATATAAACAAGTAATATTGAAATATCTGCTGGGTTTACACCAGAGATTCGCGATGCTTGGGCAATGGAAAGTGGTGTAACTTGTTTTAATTTTTGTCGAGCTTCTGTTGCTAGACCTGAAATAGCGTCATAATCGATATTTTCAGGAATTTTTTTATTTTCCATTTTATGAAGCTTCTCAACTTGTTGCAATGCTTTTTCAATATAACCTTCATACTTAAGCTGAATTTCAATTTGTTCCTTCACTTCATCCGAAAACTCTATGTCTGCTGGAATTAACGAAGAAACTAACTCATAATGCATTTCTGTACGTTTTAATAAATCTGCTCCACGGATACCATCTTTTAGCTCACTACCACCTACAGAGCGAATAGTAGCTTGTGTTGCTTCATTTGGTTTAATAATCACTTCACGGAGACGTGCAATTTCGTTTTCAATCAGCTCTTTTTTCTCATTGAATGTTGCATATCTTTCTTCAGTAATCATTCCCATATTATAACCTAGCTCTACCAAACGTAAGTCAGCGTTATCATGACGAAGTAGTAAACGATATTCTGCACGAGATGTTAGTAAGCGATACGGTTCATTTGTTCCTTTTGTTACTAAATCATCAATTAATACGCCAATATAAGCATCTGAACGACTTAAAATTAATTCTTGTTTTTCAAGCACATTAGCAGCAGCATTTATCCCAGCCATTAAGCCTTGAGCAGCCGCTTCCTCGTAACCTGATGTTCCGTTGATTTGACCAGCAGTATACAACCCTTTAATACGTTTTGTTTCTAAAGTTGGCCACAATTGTGTTGGCACGATTGCATCGTATTCAATAGCATAGCCAGCACGCATCATTTCTGCTTTTTCTAAGCCTGGAATTGATTTTAGTAAACGTGTTTGTACATGCTCTGGTAAGCTAGTCGATAAACCTTGTACATATACTTCACGTGTATTGCGACCTTCTGGCTCTAAGAAAATTTGGTGGCGCGGTTTATCGTTAAATCGCACAACCTTGTCTTCAATAGAAGGGCAATAACGTGGACCCGTACCTTTAATCATCCCTGAGTACATCGGTGAAAGATGTAAGTTTGCCTCGATAATTTCATGTGTTTCTAGGCTTGTATAAGTTAACCAACAAGGAAGCTGATCCGTGATGAATTCAGTTGTTTCAAAGCTGAATGCACGTGGAACATCATCTCCTGGTTGAATCTCTGTTTTATCATAATCAATTGTACGGTTATTCACTCGTGGTGGTGTACCTGTTTTAAAACGCACAAGGTCAAAACCAAGC
Organism: Lysinibacillus sp. RC46; assembly: GCF_041262385.1. Lineage (NCBI taxonomy): Bacteria > Bacillati > Bacillota > Bacilli > Caryophanales > Bacillaceae > Lysinibacillus > Lysinibacillus sp. RC46. The sequence goes on from NZ_JBGCCF010000008.1 coordinate 176,289, forward strand.
TCTTTTAAGTTATCAGCTAAACGAATTGACGGTTGTTGGTTATTAGGACCACTTGAATATTTTACGTCACCAATAATGATTTCACCACGAAGGAATGTACCTGTTGTGATAACAACTGTTTTAGCGCGGTAAATAGCACCAATTTGTGTAATAACACCTTGTACTTCCCCGTCTTCAATTATTAGCTCTTCCACCATTCCTTGCTGAATTGTCAAATTCTCAGTTTCCTCCAACACACGTTTCATTTCTTGTTGGTATAAAACTTTGTCCGCTTGTGCACGTAATGCACGCACAGCAGGACCTTTCCCTGTATTTAACATCCGCATTTGAATATGCGTTTTATCAATAACTTTCCCCATGACGCCACCTAATGCGTCAATTTCTCGTACTACAATTCCTTTGGCAGGACCACCAATGGAAGGATTGCATGGCATAAATGCAATCATATCTAAATTGATTGTTAACATCAGTGTGTTAGCACCCATTTTGGCAGCAGCGTGTGCAGCTTCAGAACCTGCGTGACCTGCGCCAATTACGATAACATCAAACGTGCCTGCCTCATAATTTGTTGGCATAGCTCGTATCTTCCTTTCTTTAGTAAAATTATTTTCCTAAACAGAACTGTGAAAATAACTGATTGATTAGGCTTTCTTGTACTGTGTCGCCAATAATTTCCCCAAGTATTTCCCAAGTTCTAGTAACATCTATTTGCACCATATCAACAGGTACACCAGCTTGTGCTCCAGCTAATGCATCCTCGACCGTTGCTTGTGCTTGATGAAGTAATGCAATATGTCTTGCATTTGAAACATATGTTAAATCGCCCGCTTCAATTTGCCCTTCAAAGAATAGCGCAGCAATCGCTTCCTCTAGCTCTGCGATGCCCTCTTCCTGTAAAAGAGAAGTTGTCACAACGCGATGATTGCCTGCTAGCTCTTTGACACGAGCTACATCAATTTTTTGCGGTAGATCTGTTTTATTGACAATAACGATGTAATCCATCGCTTGAATTGTTTCGAATAGACGCTCATCCTCAACAGTCAATTCCTCTGCGTAGTTTAAAACAAATAAAATTAAATCTGCGCCACGTAACGCCTCACGTGAACGTTCAACACCGATTCGTTCGACGATATCCTCTGTCTCTCGAATACCAGCTGTATCGACTAAACGAAGCGGAACACCACGTACATTCACGTACTCTTCTATAATATCACGAGTTGTACCTGCTATATCTGTCACAATGGCCTTATTCTCCTGTACTAAACTATTTAAAAGAGAAGATTTCCCAACATTTGGGCGACCTAAAATAACAGTTGATAGACCCTCTCGTAATATTTTCCCTTGAGAAGATGTTTGCAAAAGTTTAATAATTTCATTTCGTACCCATGTACATTTTTCTACTAATACGGGAACTGTCATCTCTTCTACATCATCATACTCCGGATAATCTATATTAACCTCTACTTGTGCTAATGTCTCTAGTAATGCTTGGCGTAAGTCACCAATTAAACGCGATAATTTGCCATCCATTTGTCCCAACGCAACATTCATCGCTCTATCAGTTTTTGCTCTTATTAAATCCATGACTGCCTCAGCCTGTGATAAATCGATACGTCCATTTAAGAATGCGCGTTTTGTAAATTCACCTGGCTCTGCGAGTCTTGCTCCATTTGTTAATGCTAGCTTTAACACACGGTTCACCGAAACTAGTCCCCCGTGACAGTTAATTTCTATTACATCCTCACGAGTGAATGTTTTAGGTCCGCGCATTAATGACAGCATTACTTCCTCTACAACCTCATTTGTTTTTGGATCGACCAAATGTCCATAATGAATTGTATGTGAAGCCTTCGTTGCTAAACTTTTACCACCAGGCGATCTGAATATTTTATCTGCAATCGCGACTGCTTCGTCCCCACTTAAACGAACAATAGCAATAGCTCCTTCACCCATAGGTGTGGATATCGCAGCAATTGTATCGAACTCCATTTAATGACCTCCTTAACGTTATCCACATGTGGATAAATAAAACCGACCAATACTTACTAACACCTTAGACTAACATATTTTTTGCAAAATCTAAAGTAAGGATAATTTCCAATTGTGGATAATCAGAAAGCTCTACATTATAGCACGTATTTCGACAAAAATTGCGAATGCTAGAACGTTCTGTCTAGATCATAAAAAAACTATTTTGCCAATGAATAAAGTATGCTCTTCGGCAAACGGGGGTTGATTTCCGTTCCGACTGAGCGCTTTCCTGGGGGCGTCCGATGAGCCCCAAGGAGTCGCTCAGTCTCCACTCCAATCAACTACTTGGCATATATCTTCTGGCATGTCACTCAAAATTTATAGTGATAAAACAAAAACTTCAGCTATGTTTGTCTGTGCGAAAGCGAAGTGGTAGCAATAACTGGTGTACAATTGTGTCACTGTTATAAGTCTTTTCTTTTCTATTTATGGTAAGTGTTCACTTTTGAATTGAATGATACTTATAAAAGTTCTACACTATCGCTGATTGGAGTGGAAGGCTATTCGACTCCCGTGGGAAAGCGAGACAGGCGAGACCCTGCACGTAGCGGATGTTTTCCGTGCGAAAGCGAAGCGACAGCAACGCCAGCGGAGGAAGCGGCTCGACGCTCGCCCACAGGAAGCTCTGCTCTGCGCGAAAGCGAAGCGTCAGCGGCAAAGCGAGTAGCCTGGAACGGAAATCAACCTCATCTGAAGTAACCACAACATTCACAATGATTCCCTTGACCATCTTATTATTTCAACAACATAAAAAAGTCATTTTATCATGAAGATAAAATGACTTTTTATTTTTGTCTGTATGTTTTTTACGAAGTTTAGCCGTTCTTTACAGGTTCAATGACTAAATAACGATTAGGCTCCGTTCCTTCTGAGTATGTTTCAATATCAAGGCGATTTGCCAATTGATTATGAATAATTTTTCTCTCGTACGACTGCATTGGCTCAAATGTCACACGCTGATTTAAGCGAAGTGCTTTATCCGCCATACGATCTGCTAGTAACTCCAAAGCTACTTGACGACGTTCACGATAGTTTTCTACGTCTAATTTCACCATTAAGAACTGCTTGGCACTTTTATTTAATACAAGTTGTATTAATTGCTGCAAAGAATTTAATGTTTGACCACGTTTTCCTATAAGCAGTGCAGCTTTCTCGCTTTTCAGTTGAAATATGACATATTTCCCTTCACGTGTCGTTTCAATTTCAAGATCATGAATATCCAATTGTTCAGCAATATTTACTAAATAAGTCTTTGCATCTTCAATTGGGTTTACCGAGGATTCTTCTTCCTCTTTTTGTACCTCTACGACTTGTTGAACAGCTTCGATATCACTTAGTTGTTCAGAAACTTGTGAACTTATTGTTTCAACATCATCTATTACTGTTGGTTCGACAAATTGAGTCGTATTTTGCTGTTCAGCTTTTTCTTCTTCAATTATTGGTCGAACCTGTACTTCCTTTACTGTTACACGAACTTCTGCAGATCGTGCTCCAAAACCTAAAAATCCTTTTCTACCTTCTTGTAAAACTTCAACATCTACTTGTTCACGGGTTTTGCCAAGTTTCTGTAACGCCAATGAGATCGCTTTTTGTGTTGTTGCGCCTATTTGCGTAAGTTGTTTCACTTTTTAGCCCCTCCATTTTGAGCAGGTTGTGTTTTATCTTTTTCCCAAGGTTTGTAAATAAACAGGTTTTGAGCAATCGAAATAATGTTACCGATTACCCAGTATAGTGATAATGCTGCTGGTAATGACATACCGAAAGCAATAATCATAAATGGCATAATGTACATCATTATTTTCATTTGAGGGTTATCCATCGCTGGGCCCGTACGTAAAACTAGGAATTGCATTAAACCAGCAGTAATTGCTAATGCAGGTGCAGGATCTGCTAACGGGAAAATAAAGAAATTCCCTAAATCAAAAGCAGGTGTAGCATTCATACGACTAATCGCATGGTAGAAACCAAATAAAATTGGCATTTGAATGAATACAGGTAAACATCCAGCAACTGGATTGACACCAGACTCACCCATAAGCTTCATCATCTCTTTTTGATACTGTTGCTGTGTCTGTGCATCCTTAGAAGCATACTTCTTTTGCAATTCCTTCAATTTCGGCTGAATTTCTTGCATTTTTTTAGAGCTCTTTGTTTGTTTAATCATCAATGGGAGAATTGCTAAACGAATGATAATCGTTACAATAATGATCCCCCATGCATATGAACCAAGTAAATCAGCAAAGTATTTAATCACTGACACTAAAGGCCAAACAATAAATTCATTCCAGAAGCCTGTGCTTTCTTTGGAGATTGGTTCTTTAAATTCTGTACAACCAGATAGTAGTAGTGCTACTGATGCTAGCGACAAAATTACCCAAAGTTGTTTCTTCAACCTTTTTCCCCCTACAAATACTATTCACTTTTTCTAAAACTATATGCATTCTCTTCTTTATACATTTACAGTTTCCTGCAACTGAATAAAGTTATCAGTTATTTTATCATGCATATATCGTTTCACTCTACTAAATATTCTAACAATGGGCACATATTTGCTAAGTAATGTTACTAATAATTCATATATTGCAGTGAAAATTCATTTCTAAAATACCCCTAAGCGTATTTCCATTGAATTCACTTTCGCGCAGAAACGAAACTATTCTATTTCACCACTTTGGTTGCCATCCATATTAGGCTTTCTTCAATACTTTTGCGATTCGTAGTACATGCTGCAAACTTTGTTTTACTTCATGAAAATCCATTGTGGCCGCCGGCTGTCTGGCGATAATAACATAGTCCATATTCGGCTTTAGTTCATCCTTTAATTCATGAATACTTTGTCGAATATAGCGTTTGATCTGGTTGCGTGTTACTGCATTCCCAAGCTTTTTACTAACCGATAATCCTATACGAAATTCCGTTTGTCCCTCTTTTTCTAAAAAATATACGACAAACTGACGATTAGCGAATGATTTACCCTTTTTAAACACCTTTTGAAAATCATCGTTTTTCTTCACTCGTTGGCGTTTTTTCATTACTTTCACCTGCTACTCGATAATTATCCTTTGATCCTCATTTTTAGGTTTACCAAAAATAAAGAAAAAAAAGACCACTGATGTGTCTCAGTGGACTTATTTTATGCTGATAATACTTTTCTTCCTTTACGACGGCGAGCAGCAAGAACTTTGCGACCGTTTTTCGTGCTCATACGTGCGCGGAAACCGTGAACTTTGCTGTGCTTACGTTTTTTTGGTTGGTAAGTACGTTTCATTTATATAGACACCTCCTGGATGAGTTGAATTTTTCAACATACAGACTTGAATATTATATAAAGTAACTAGTTATTTTGTCAATGAATTTTATAAATTTCTATATTTACGCAAATCTATGTCTATATTTCACTTCGATCATCTTCTACTGAATAAAAATAAATTATCCACAGAATACTTGTTTTTTTTACACAGAGTTGTGTATAGTATTTTTTGCATATTTTTTTATCCACAACATTTATCTACAGCTTTTTCACATAAGCAGACCTTGTGGACAACTAGGTAGTGCATAAATAGAAGGTATGTGGATAAGTTTCGCAAACTATTGAAATAGCTTTGTTTTTCTGATACGATATCTGTGCTTCACTTTGTTGAAAACTGAAATGAACTTTTATTTTATCCACAACTGTTGATATGCTGTGGATAATTTTTATCACAGCCTTTGGTTAACTTTTATCCACAACTTGTGAGTTTGTGGACTAGTTGTAAAATGAACGTATTTACCGTTTCTATAAATGCGCTTTTAATTGTATTGAACTGAAAAGGAGATTAGCAGCTTGGAACATTTAGAAGAACTATGGAATAATGTCCTGGCTCAAGTTGAACAAAAAATTTCTAAACCAAGCTTCGAAACGTGGCTAAAGTCTACTAAACTACTTTCCTACAATGGTAGTGGTTCTACTGTGACAATTGCTGCGCCAAATTCGTTTGCTCGAGACTGGCTTGAAAATCATTATATTCATTTGATTACAGGTATATTAACGGAGCTTACAGGCGAAGACTTGCTTATTAAGTTTGTTGTTCAAAAAAACCAGGATTCGGACGATTTCGATTTACCAGCGCCGATTATCCAAGCAAAAAATGACGATCATCATGATATTTCACCAGGTATGTTAAACCCGAAATATACTTTTGATACGTTTGTTATTGGCTCTGGTAACCGCTTTGCACATGCTGCCTCGCTAGCTGTCGCAGAAGCGCCTGCGAAGGCTTATAACCCATTTTTTATCTATGGGGGAGTAGGGCTTGGCAAAACACACTTAATGCATGCGATTGGTCATTATGTACTTGAACATAATCCAAATGCAAAGGTGGTATATTTATCATCTGAAAAATTTACAAATGAATTTATTAACTCAATTCGAGATAATAAGGCACTTGATTTCCGCAATAAATATCGCAATGTAGATGTACTGCTAATTGATGATATTCAATTTCTAGCTGGAAAAGAATCAACTCAAGAAGAATTTTTCCATACTTTTAATACATTGCATGAAGAATCGAAACAAATTGTTATTTCCAGTGACCGTCCTCCTAAGGAAATACCGACATTGGAAGATCGTTTACGTTCTCGATTCGAATGGGGACTAATTACAGATATTGCGCCCCCTGATTTGGAAACTCGTATCGCCATTCTTCGAAAAAAAGCAAAGGCTGATGGCCTAGAAGTGCCAAATGAAGTCATGCTCTATATTGCGAACCAGATTGACTCCAATATTCGGGAGCTTGAAGGTGCGCTTATTCGCGTCGTTGCCTATTCATCACTTGTTAACAAGGATATTAATGCAACTTTGGCTGCTGAAGCATTAAAGGATATTATCCCTAATTCAAAGCCACGGACTGTCACGATATTAGACATTCAAAATGCAGTAGGAGAGCATTTTAACATTCGTTTAGAGGATTTTGTCGCTAAAAAACGTACAAAGTTAATTGCCTTCCCACGTCAAGTCGCCATGTTTTTATCTCGCGAATTAACAGATTTTTCGCTGCCGAAAATTGGCGAAGAATTTGGTGGACGTGACCATACTACTGTTATCCATGCGCACGAAAAAATATCTTCTATGTTGAAAAATGACGTTCAGCTACAGCAAGATATTAAACAAATTCGAAGCATGCTAGGAAAATAATGCTGTGGACAACACAAACATTTAAACACAAACTTATACACAGTCTATCTACATGTGGATAGACTGATTTTATTCACTTGAAAGTACTTATCCACAAATCCACAGGGCCTATTACTATATCTTTTTTATTTTATATAAATAAATAATATAAATATGTGAGGGAAAACGAATGAAATTTGATATTTTACGTGACCGTTTATTAGAGGGTTTAAATGATGTCATGAAAGCCGTAAGTTCAAAAACGACTATTCCGATTTTAACGGGAATAAAAATTGATGTAACAGATGAGGGTATTCGCTTAACAGGTAGTGATGCTGATATTACAATTCAAACATTTATTCCAGTTGAAGAAGATGGCCAACAAATAATTCATATTACAGAAACAGGATCAATAGTTGTACAAGCACGTATGTTCAATGAAATTGTACGTAAGTTACCAACAAATGAGGTTGAAATTCAAGTAACAATTGGTTTCCAAACTCATATTCGTTCAGGTAAATCTGAATTCCACTTAATTGGCTCAGATGCTGCTGAATATCCTTTACTACCCGAATTAACAGAGGATCAAAAATTTACTATTCCTGCAGATCTATTAAAGTCAATTATCCGTGAAACAGTATTCGCTGTTGCCACTTCAGAAAGTAGACCAGTGTTGACAGGTGTAAACTGGCAGATAAAAAATGAAACATTAATCTGTGTTGCAACAGATAGCCACCGTTTGGCAAGACGTAAAGTTCAACTGGAAAATTTACCTGAGGTTGAACATAGTGTTGTAATTCCTGGTAAAAGCTTAAATGAGTTAAATAAAGTTTTAGAGGATTCTACAAATCTTGTGCAAATTGTTATAACAAGTCAGCAAGTGTTGTTTAAAACTGGAGAGGTATTATTCTTCTCTCGTTTACTTGAAGGTAACTACCCAGATACATCACGTTTAATTCCAGAAGAGTACCAAACAAATCTAACGATTAATGGTAAATCATTATTACAAGCAATCGATCGTGCATCTCTTGTTGCTCGTGGCGATCGTAACAATGTTGTACGTTTTGAGATTTTAGATAATCAAGCTGTTGAAGTTTCTTCCAATTCTCCGGAAATCGGTAAAGTACAAGAGGAAATTCCTGTTGAGTCATTAGAAGGGGAGAACTTAAAAATTTCTTTCAGTGCGAAATACATGATGGAAGCATTAAAAGCAATTGATGGTCAAGAGGTAGTCGTTCAATTCACAGGGGCAATGAGACCATTTATTTTACGTTCTGTTCATGACGATGCTATTTTACAATTGATTTTACCTGTACGTACGTATTAAAAAATCAATTAAACCGAGGCCAAATTGTGCCCGGAATCAGTTGAAAGAAGTAAACAATTTTTGTTGGAGAGAATAAACTCCATAATTTCAAACTCAAAGGACTTTGAAAAATGTACTGATAGTCGCTAATTGCGGCTATCTTTTTTTACTTATGACGAATTTTTAGGTATGATAGAGAGATAGACGATCTGTATTTGGAGGGGAACTCAGCTATGAAGGACATTGAAATTGATGTAGAGTTTGTCACATTAGGACAACTTTTAAAAATAACCGATGCCATTAGCTCTGGTGGCATGGCCAAGTGGTTTTTACACGAAAATGATGTATATGTAAATGGAGAAATAGATGATCGCCGCGGTCGTAAATTACGTGACGGTGACATTGTAAATATTCCTGGATGTGGTCGATTTCGTATCGTTGGTGCCGCTGGACAGTAGATTATGCATATAGAGCAATTAAAACTTACAAATTATCGTAACTATGATGCCTTAGCTTTAAACTTCTCTCCAAAAATTAATGTTTTCATTGGTGAAAATGCTCAAGGGAAAACTAATGTTATGGAATCTATTTACGTATTGGCGATGGCTAAATCCCACCGCACAACGAACGATAAAGAATTAATACGTTGGGATTCAGACTATGGTAAAATAGAAGGGGCCATTCAAAAAAGGCATGGTATTTTACCAATTGAACTTATGATTACGAAAAAAGGCAAAAAAGGTAAGATAAATCACATAGAACAAAGTCGCCTAAGTCATTATATTGGCCAAATGAATGTCGTGATGTTTGCACCCGAAGATTTAAATGTCGTAAAGGGAAGTCCGCAAATACGACGACGTTTTATTGATATGGAGATTGGGCAGATTTCGCCTGTCTATTTACATGATTTATTAACCTTTCAAAAAGTTTTAAAGCAACGTAACCACTTTTTAAAGATGAATCAAGGTAAAGCTATGCCAGACGACGTGATGTACGAGGTTTATAATGAACAATATATTCACGCAGCTACCCAAATTATTCGAAAAAGATTTCAATTTATGGATTTATTGCAGGAGTGGGCAGAGCCAATTCACGCAGGTATTTCACAAGGGAAGGAAACGTTAGCTATTAAATACCGCACAGTAGCTGGTATTGAAAAAGAGCATACTTCCAGTGAAATTGAAAACTTCTTGCATAAAAAGCTAATAGAAGCTAAGCCGCGTGAATTTGATCGAGGTGTAACACTAGTTGGTCCACATCGAGATGATTTGCAGTTTTTAGTAAATGACTATGATGTTCAGACATATGGTTCACAAGGACAGCAACGTACAACCGCTCTTTCATTAAAACTTGCTGAAATCGAATTAATTAAACAAGAAACAAATGAAACACCCATACTACTTTTAGATGATGTATTGTCGGAACTCGACGATTATCGCCAATCGCATTTATTAAATACCATTCAAGGTGAAGTTCAAACCTTTGTTACGACTACAAGTGTTGATGGAATTCACCATGAAACGATGGAGCATGCACAGCTGTTTCACGTGAAACAAGGAGCGATTGAAGAAAGTTAGCCCGGGAGTTTTTTAGATTACAAAAGAATGGTAATAGTCAGCTCGGTTGACTGTTCATTCATTTACACACAATGATGTTATGAAGGAGTAGATGAAAGCCGTGGCTATAGAGAATGAAGGTTTACAAAATCAAGCTTATGAAGCCGATCAGATACAGGTATTAGAAGGTTTAGAAGCTGTACGTAAAAGACCAGGGATGTATATCGGTTCAACAAGCTCTAAAGGGCTTCACCATTTAGTATGGGAAATTGTTGATAATAGTATTGATGAAGCTCTTGCAGGATTTTGTACAGATATAAAAGTAACAATAGAAAAAGACAATTGGATTCGTGTAGAAGACAATGGTCGTGGTATTCCGGTAAGTATTCAAGAGAAAATGGGTAAGCCTGCTGTTGAGGTTATTATGACAGTGCTCCATGCTGGCGGTAAGTTCGGCGGTGGAGGATACAAAGTATCAGGCGGTCTTCATGGTGTAGGTGCATCTGTTGTAAATGCTCTATCAGTTGAGACGATCGTTCAAGTTCATCGTGAGGGTCATATTCATGAAATTAAATTTGAACGTGGGAGAACTGCGCAAGAGCTAACGGTTATCGGTGATTCAGATCATAATGGAACAACTACACGTTTTAAAGCAGACCCTGAAATATTTAAAGAAACGACTGTTTATGAATATGATATTTTAGCACATCGTATTCGTGAATTAGCTTATTTAAATCGTGGTATCAAGATTACAATTGCTGATGAACGCGAAGGCGAGGAACGTTCTACTACGTATCATTATGAAGGTGGTATTCGTTCTTATGTTGAGCATTTGAATCAATCTAAAGAACCAATCCATGATCCAATAGATGTTCTTGGAGAAAAAGATGGTATTTCAGTTGAAATTGCTATGCAATATAATGCTGGATTCTCTTCAAATATCTTTTCATTTGCTAATAACATTAATACGTATGAAGGCGGTACACATGAGTCTGGTTTTAAAACAGCTCTGACACGTGTTATTAATGATTACGCACGAAAAAATGGCCTATTAAAAGAATCAGATACAAACCTTACTGGTGAGGATGTTCGTGAAGGGTTAACAGCTATTGTTTCAGTTAAGCACCCTGATCCACAATTTGAAGGACAAACAAAAACAAAGCTTGGTAACTCTGAAGTTAGCCAAATTACTAACTCCTTATTCTCAGATGGTTTTGAACGATTTATGTTAGAAAATCCAACTGTCGCTCGTAAAGTTGTTGAAAAAGGTTTAATGGCTGCTCGTGCACGTGTCGCTGCTAAAAAAGCACGTGAATTTACACGTCGTAAAAGTGCACTTGAAGTATCAAGTTTACCAGGTAAATTAGCTGACTGTTCATCAACAAATCCAGCTGAATGTGAAATTTATATCGTTGAGGGTGACTCTGCCGGAGGATCTGCGAAATCTGGACGTGATCGACACTTCCAAGCGATTTTACCATTACGTGGTAAAATACTAAACGTCGAAAAAGCGCGTTTAGATAAAATTTTATCGAACGCAGAAATTCGTGCGATGATTACAGCATTCGGCACAGGTATTGGTGAAGAGTTTACTTTAGAAAAGGCTCGTTATCATAAAATTGTTATTATGACAGATGCCGATGTCGATGGTGCCCACATTCGCACATTACTACTAACATTCTTCTTCCGTTTCCTTCGACCACTCGTAGAGGCAGGTTATATTTATATTGCACAGCCACCTCTTTATCAAGTAAAGCAAGGTAAGCATGTTGAATATTGCTATGATGAAGAAACATTAAAAGAAATTTTAGAACGATTACCAAAAATGCCAAAACCAAATGTGCAACGCTACAAAGGTCTTGGGGAAATGAATGCAGAGCAGCTTTGGGAAACTACAATGGATCCTGAGCACCGCACATTGTTACAAGTAGAATTAGATGATGCAATTAAAGCAAACCAAGCATTTGAGCGTTTGATGGGCGATGAAGTTGAACCTCGTCGTCAATTTATCGAAGAAAATGCAGTATACGCTAATTTAGATATTTAATTTTTCTTGAGAGGAGGTCTACACTTTGTCAGAACAAGAACGCTCCGGTGTTAAAGGAGTTAATATAACAAAAGAAATTGAAACATCCTTCCTCGATTATGCGATGAGTGTAATCGTTTCTCGTGCATTACCAGACGTACGAGATGGATTAAAGCCTGTACATCGCCGTATTTTATATGGCATGCAAGAGCTAGGGAATACAGCAGATAAAGCGTACAAAAAATCAGCACGTATCGTTGGGGACGTAATGGGTAAATACCACCCACATGGTGACTCATCCATCTATGATGCAATGGTACGTATGGCGCAAGATTTCAGCTATCGTTACATGCTAGTCGATGGTCATGGTAACTTCGGATCTGTCGATGGCGACGGAGCGGCAGCGATGCGTTATACGGAATCACGTATGTCTCGTATAGCGATGGAAATGCTTCGCGATATTAATAAAGACACAATTGACTATACAGATAACTATGATGGTTCAGAAAAGGAACCTATTGTCCTTCCGAGTCGCTATCCAAACTTATTAGTAAATGGAGCGGCAGGAATTGCGGTTGGTATGGCGACAAATATTCCGCCACATCAACTTGGTGAAACGATAGATGCTGTGATCGCACTTTCAGAAAATCCAGCTATCACAACAGAAGAATTGATGGAAATCATCCCAGGACCTGATTTCCCAACTGGTGGATTAATTTTAGGTCGTAGCGGTATTCGCCGTGCTTACGAAACAGGTCGTGGCTCGATCATTATTCGCGCAAAGGTAGAGATTGAACAAAAATCAAATGGTAGAGAAACAATTCTTATTCATGAATTACCATACCAAGTAAATAAAGCTAAGCTTATTGAAAAAATAGCAGAGCTTGTACGCGATAAAAAAATTGATGGTATTACAAACCTACGTGATGAATCTGACCGACGTGGTATGCGAGTAGTCATTGAAGTTCGTAAAGATGCAAATGCTAATGTAGTTTTAAATAATTTATATAAACAAACAGCCATGCAGTCGAGCTTCGGTATTAATATGCTGTCATTAGTAAATGGTCAACCTAAAGTAATGGGCTTAAAAGAAATGCTGTATCATTATTTAGAGCACCAAAAGGTTATTATTCGTCGTCGTACGGAATTTGAATTAAGAAAAGCGGAAGATCGTGCACATATTTTAGAGGGCTTACGTATTGCCCTTGATCATATCGATGAAATTATTGCTATTATTCGTGGTTCACGTAGTGGTGATGAAGCGAAACCTCAATTAATGGAACGATTTGATTTATCTGAACGTCAAGCACAGGCAATTTTAGATATGCGTTTAGTTCGTTTAAGTGGATTAGAGCGTGAAAAAATTGAAGCAGAATATCAAGAACTTCAAATTTTAATTGCTGAATTAAAAGCAATTTTAGCGGATGAGGCTAAAATTGTTGATATTATACGTACTGAAATAGTAGAACTAAAAGAACGCTTTAACGATAAACGTCGTACTGAAATTACTTCTGGCGGTTTAGAAATGATTGAGGACGAGGATTTAATCCCAGTCGAAAATTCAGTTGTAACTTTAACGCACAATGGTTATGTCAAACGTTTAGCTGCGAATACATATCGCAGTCAAAAACGTGGCGGTCGTGGTGTACAAGGTATGGGCACAAATGAAGATGATTTTGTAGAGCATCTTATGAATACATCTACACACGATACAATTTTGTTCTTCACTTCTAAAGGGAAAGTATTTAGAGCAAAAGGTTATGAGATTCCGGAATTTGGCCGTACAGCGAAAGGATTACCGATTGTTAACTTACTCAATATTGATAAAGGTGAGAAAGTAACAGCAATGATCCGTGTTGGTTCATTTGATGAAGATGCATACTTTATCTTCACAACTAAAACAGGTATTACAAAGCGTACACCAGTATCTCAATTTGCTAATATCCGAACAAACGGCTTAATAGCTATAAGTTTGCGAGAAGATGATGATCTTATTTCTGTTCGTTTAACAGATGGCGAGAAACAAGTGATTATCGGTACTCGTGATGGAATGCTTGTACGTTTCCAAGAGGATGATATTCGTTCAATGGGCCGTACTGCAGGTGGTGTACGAGGTATTAAACTACGTGATGGTGACGAAGTAGTTGGTATGGAAATCGTTGAACCAGGGCAGGAAATTTTAGTTGTTACAGCAAAAGGTTACGGTAAACGTACTTCTGAAGAGGAATATCGTTTACAGAGCCGTGGTGGTGTTGGATTAAAAACAATTCAAATCACTGATAAAAACGGTCCAATGGTAGCTGTAAAAACTGTTGATGGCTCGGAAGATTTAATGCTGATTACAATTAACGGTATGCTAATCCGTATGGATGTGAATGATATCTCATTAATTGGTCGTAGTACACAGGGAGTTCGTTTAATTCGTTTAAGCGATGAAGAGCTTGTTGCAACTGTAGCGAAGGTTGAAAAAGAAGAAGAATCTAACGAAGAATCTAATGAAGAAAATGATCAAGTAGAAGAATAATAAAAGACCGATGACGACAGCTAATGTTGCCGTTCATCGGTTTTTTAGTATAAATCATGAAAAATAAGTAATTATTTTGAATTCCATGATAAAATAAAATTAACCTTATATTTAAGCAAGTGAAATAGTGAAGAGGAGTTAATTGCGTGGAAACTATACATATCCCTATTTCAGAGTTACGCGTTGGAAAAGTAATTTCTGAAGATATTTTTGCTAATACACAATATCCAATAATTTTTAAAAACACGATAATTTCCCATGAACATTTACCGGTTTTTTTCGCTTTTAATATTTCGAGAGTCCCAGTTTATAAAGATGGTATAGAGGTTCGATCGGAGATAAAAGAAACAGAATTAGTTGTTCCGATAGAGGCTATTCCAACATTTAAAAAGATTTATGACAATTCTATTGAGCAATTCAAAAAGGAATTTAAAAATTGGGAAGCTGGTGCAAAGGTAGATATTACGAAAGCACGTAAAATTATTTTGCCATTATTAGAAATGGTTTTAGAAGATCGTACCATCATTTTTGAATTAAATGAGTATTCAAATCCAAAAGACTATTTGTACCATCATTGTGTAGCAACAGCATTGATTTCTTCGGTGATTGCACAAAAATTAGGCTATGACAAAGGAATTACAATTCAAGTTGCAATTGGAGGGTTATTAGCTGATTGTGGAATGGCAAAAATTCATCCACGTATCCGTGATAAAAAAACAACCTTAACAGAGCAGGAGTTTGATGAAATTTATAAGCATCCAACTTATAGCTACGATATGGTCAAAGATTTAACAATCTTAAAGGATACAATGAAAGAGGCTATTTTCCAGCACCACGAGCGTTTAAACGGTAGTGGCTATCCGAAAGGGGAAAAAATCGCTAATATTTCTACTTTTGCTCAAATTATCGCGGTTGCAGATGTATTCCATGCAATGACTTGTGAGCGAGTGTATAGAGCTAAGCAATCTTCCTTTAAAGTCATAGAGATGATTAATGAATCTGAATTTGGGAAGTTTGATATTAAAGTAGTTCGTGCACTGATAGATATTGTTGCCGACCTTCCTCTAGGAACAATAGTTGAACTATCTAATCTGGAACAAGGCGAAGTGATGTTTGTAAATAAATTTGCACCAACTCGACCACTTATCAAATTAAGCCACACAGGGGAGATATTTGATTTAGGAAAAAATCGTACCTTCTATATTTCACGTATTATAACAAATTTATAATAGTTGAAAGGCAACCCATTAACATTGGTGTTCGCCTTTTTTATTTTTAATTCGATTGATAAATTATTTAGGTGATAAAACCAAAGTATCAACAAAGATTTCAACCTCTAGCTAAGTACGAGAAAATTGATATCTTTGAAATGATTTCACTTCTTTCAGCAAATGTTTTATGTAAGGTAAGTGAAACGGCAGCTACAAGTGTCTTTTGTAGCGAAAGCAAAGCGTCAGCTACAGAAGTCTCCTACCTCTATAGGTGGTGAGATGAATGCTGATTTAAGGCTAACTAATCTTCTGAACAAAGTGGTTTAGAAGAAGAATAATAGATTTTAAAAAACTTTTAATTTTTTTCGAGAAAGTGTTGACATAGTTTTAGATTCTTGATATTATTAGTGAGTCGCCAAGAGGTGACACTTAAAACAAAGATTAATGAACCTTGAAAACTGAACAAGCAAAACGTAATCAATAAAGTTTTTAGTAGCTAACCTTGAGTTAGTGAACGAAACAAAATTTTGGACATCAA